>NZ_JABUMQ010000098.1:0-31971 GCF_013336645.1 Myxococcus sp. CA039A
CCCCAATCCCCTGTCATCGACTTCCCCCTGAAGTGAATGCTTGGGGAGTTGTCGTCCAAACCGGGGCGGAGGTGGAATTAAACCGAGTTAAATCCGACGCCCCGCCCCCCCGACGCCACGTCACGCGAAGTGCTCGCGGAAGGCGCGCGGGTTGGGCCCGTCACCGCTCCGCTCGTACACCGCGAACACCACGCGCCTGAAGGCGCCGGGCAGGGCCGCCAGGGCGAGCGAGAAGGCGTTGGCGACCTCCACCGGCTCGTTGCGGAAGACGCCGCAGCCCCATGCTCCCAGGACGAGGACCTCATGGCCCTGGTGCGCCGCCACCTGGAGCACCTTCAGCGCCCGCGCGCGCAGCACCTCGTGGATTTGAGGCCGCAGGCCCACGTCCACCCGAAGCGCCTCACCGGCATTGGGCGCGGGCGCGGTGAGCACGGAGAGGCAGAAGGGCCGCTCCAGCAGCTCCAGCGAGTCGCCCCGGAAGAACGGCACGTCCGGCGAGTAGATGAGGTGGTCGGTGTACAGCATCGAGCGCTCGGCGCGATTCGCGTCGTAGTAGCCCCGCTGCGCGAGCAGACACGGATAGAGCGCCGAGCAGCGCGCCAGGTCCTCCTCCTGCGCCTTCGCGCCGCCCAGGAAGCCGCCGCCCGGGTTCTTCGCGGAGGCGAAGTTGAGCGCGGCGACCCGCGTCTCTCCTTCCTCCTCCACCAACCGCCGAGCGGCCTGCCCCGTCTTCTCGCCCGTGACTTCGACATGAAGCTCCGGACGCGCAAGGCCCGGCTCGAAGGGAGGGAGTCGCCCGAAGTCGTCGGGCCGGTACAGCAACGTCCCGCTCACGGCACGCGCCACCAGGTTCCCCAGCGAGACGCTCCGCCCCGAGGGCGCCTCATACGTCCCCAGCTCCGCGATTCGCACCGTTTGCCGCGCCAGCTCCTTCAACGACATGACCCGCTCCTGACAGACCTCCGCCGCGAAAAGGCGGCGAGACTTCGTGTAGAATACACACGAACTCTATCAGCCCGTCCTGACAGGTGTCGCGCGACGGGGAGGAACGAGCCGCCGGCCCCGGGGCGAGACAGGGCCGGCGGTGAGGCGGGGTGCTACTCGCAGCCGACGCGCTGGGTGCGGCTGACCACCAGGTTGTCGACCCACGTCTCGGAGGCCGACGGCCCCTGGGGATGCACGAAGCCGTAGCCCACCCAGAAGTTGTTGAAGGGCCGCATGCCGATGTCGGTGAAATCGTGGGCCAGCGCGCCGTCCACGTAGACTCGCGCGTTGCCGTGGGTGCTCGACGCGGTGGGGCGGCGCACCTCCCACTCCAGGCAGACCCAGCGGCCGGTGGACATGCCCAGGTTGACGGGCGGGCCCTGACGATTCCAGCCCTGCCCCGTCCTCGCGGACCAGTCATCGAGCGCGAACCCCGTGTCTCGGATGACCTGCAGCTCGATGCCGCCGAAGTCCGAGTTCGTGTCGGAGAAGAGGACGAAGTAGGTGCCCATCTGCCCCTGGTCGCCAGGGAAGGCGTTCATGAACACGTGCGCGCGCACGAAGAGCTGCGTCTCGAACGGGGGGATGCTCTTCATCCAGCGGGCAATCGCCTCACCCTCGCCCTGCTTCTCGTCGATGCCGTCCTCCGTCACGATGTGCAGCGAGCGCGCGCCGGTGTGAGGCTTCGTGCCGTCCGCCTCGATGGTGGAGTGCTCGCGGCCGACATCCCAACCCGCGGAGCCGTTCTCGAACGTCTCGCAGAGGATGGCGCCGGTGGGGCAGGACGCGTTGCCCGTGCCGCCGTCGCCCGGGTGGCTACCGGCGTCGGTGCCCGAGTCGGTGGGATTGGAGCCACCATCATCGCCGGGCTTGTCATCGTCATCACCGGAGCACGCCGGCATCACGCCCCACGCCAGCAACGCGATGGGCAGCAACAGAGTGACTTTGAAACGCATAGGGTCCTTCCAGGTTCGGGCGCGAGGCCCGGTCATGTCTGACGGAGCGCCCCGCGGGGCCGGGGCTCGCTCTGGGGGTAAGGAGGCGTGGCGGGCTCCCCGGGCCGGCGCCAACCTCCGAGCGAAACAACTACCACTCCGAGCGCGCCCCCGGCAGCGGGGCCCGGCGGACCCAGGAGCGCGGCCCGCGCCACGTGCCGTCCACCCGCCCGCCTGCCCGGCACCACCCGGTGCCCCGCATCGAAACGGTGGCATCCCCTCCCGGGAAGGTGCAGAACTGCGCGCCTCGAACCCCCCACGTGAGGAATGCGCTCCCATGAAGCTCTACTACTCGTCCGGTGCCTGCTCCCTGTCCCCGCACATCGCCCTGCGTGAGGCGGGCCTGAAGTTCGACCTCGAGAAGGTCGACCTGCGCGGCAAGAAGACGGAGACCGGCGCGGACTACTTCGCCGTCAACACCAAGGGCTATGTCCCCGCGCTCCAGCTCGACAACGGCACGGTGCTGACGGAAGGGCCCGCCATCGTCCAGTACATCGCGGACCAGGCGCCCGAGGCGAAGCTGGCCCCCGCCAACGGCTCCATCGAGCGCTACAAGCTCCAGGAGCTGCTCAACTTCATCTCCACCGAGATTCACAAGGCCTTCAGCCCCCTCTTCAACCCGGCGTTTCCGGACGAGGGGAAGAAGATCTACAAGGACCGGCTCGCGGTGCGCTTCAAGACGCTGGACGAGGTCCTGTCGAAGAACACGTTCCTCATGGGTGAGCAGTTCACCGTCGCGGATGCGTACCTCTTCACCGTGCTGAACTGGGCGAAGCCCATGCAGGTGGACCTGGAGGCGTTCCCCGCGGTGAAGGCCTACCACGCGCGCGTCGCCGAGCGTCCCCACGTGCAGGCGGCGCTGGCCGCCGAAGGCCTCAAGAAGTGATTCCGGCCTTCGTCAAGCTGCTCGTCTCGGACCTGACGCGCTCCCTGGCGTTCTACGAGGCGCTCGGCTTCGAGCGCACCCAAGCAGAGCCGCCCTTCGTCCGCCTCCAATGGGCGGGCGCGGTGGACGTCTACCTCGTCGCGCCTCCGACGCAGTTGCAGTTGGAAGGCCGGCGGGGACTGGGCGTGCTCGTGGGCTTCCGCGTCGAGGGTCCCAGCGGCCTGGACGAGCTGCTCCTGCGGGCGCAGGCGCAGGGGGCCGTGGTGGAGGGCCCCGCCATCCAGCCGTGGCACACCCGGGAGGTCATCGTCACCGACCCGGACGGCTACCGGCTCAACTTCATCGAGCCCGCGTAGCGCCGCCTGACCTGGAGGGTTTGCAGAGGCCCTCCAGGAGCAGGTCCATCATCAGGGTCGCGGTGCGCATCAGTGGACGCATGTCGATCCACTTGTCCTCGGGTCCCATCACCAGGTGCAGCGCGACGAGGCCATGCAGGCCGCCCCAGAGCGCCTGGCTCACCAGCTCCACGTCCTGGTGCTCGGGCCTGAAGCAGTCCGCGTCCTTCGCCTCCTGCACGGACTGGCGCAGGAAGGCATAGGCATCTTGCTCGGGGTTGCCCTGCTCCGGGCCGTCCGGCCCCGTGGTCCCCACTTCGGCCGGGCGGCGCTCCATGAAGAGCAGGCGGTAGGTGGTGGGGTACTCCTGGGCGAAGTCGATGTACGCCCGCCCCATCTTCCGCAGGCGCTCCACCGGGTCCTTCACCTTGGCGACCTTGTTGAGCACCTCCGCGAAGCGCAGGAAGTCATGGGCGCACAGCTCCTGGATGAGCGCGGCCTTGTCCTTGAAGTGCACGTAGATGGCGGTGGCGCTGTACTCGATTTTCTCGGCGACGCGCCGCATCGTCATCGCCTCGTAGCCCTCCTGGACGTAGAGCTCGCGCGCCGCATCCAGGATGCGCTGCCGCGTCGCCTGCTTCTCCCGCTCTCGTCGCTCCTTGATGCCCATGGTGCCTCTCGAGTGCCGCTATGCCGCGCCACCGGCCGATGCGACGGAGCCGGGCAGCGGGGACGCTGGCCCCTCGCTGGCCGGTGCCTCGCCCTCCCGCTCCACCTCCGGGGCCAGCAACTTGTACACCACCGGCGTCACCACCCGGGTGAGGACGGTGGAGGAAATCAGCCCACCGATGATGACCCACGCCAGGGGTGAGTAGAGGCTGCTGTGCTCCAGCGCCAGGGGCAGCAGGCCCCCCAGGGCCGTCAGCGTGGTGAGCAGGATGGGCAGGAAGCGCGTCTCGCCCGCCTGCTCGATGGCCTCGTCCACGGACAGGCCCCGCGCGCGCAACTGGTTGGTGAAGTCCACCAGGAGGATGCTGTTCTTCACCTCGATGCCCACCAGGGCGATGAAGCCGATGGAGGCGGTGAACGACAGCGTGTTGCCGGTGAGGAACAGCGCGAGGATGCCTCCCACCAGTCCCAGCGGAATCACCGACGCGACGATGAGCGTGCTGCGGAACGTGCGGAACTCCAGCACCAGCACCGCCAGCACACCGAAGGCCGCGATGATGCCGGCCGCGGACACGCCGTCGAAGCTCTCCTGGCGGCTCTCCAGCTCTCCGGCCGCTTCCAGACGGTAGCCCGGCGGCGGCTTCACCTCCGCGTCCAGCCGGCGCAGCACGTCCTGGATGACGTTGTCGTTGATGTAGCCGGTGGCCACGCTGGCGGAGACGGTGACGGAGCGCTCGCCGTCGTGGTGGGTGACGCGGTTGGGGCTGGCCTCCAGGCGCACCTGGGACACCTGCATGAGCGGCACCTGCGCGCCAGTGACACTGGCCACATGCAGGCGCTCCAGCGCGCCCAATGCCGGCCAGGCGCCGGACTCCAGCGGCATCCGGACGAGGATGGGATGGTCCTCGCCCGCCTCGTCGCGGAAGGTGCCCGCCGGCAGACCCGCGAGCCCGAAGCGCACCGCGCGCGCCACCTCCGCCGCGGGCACGCCCAGTTGCCCCGCCTTCTCCCGGTCCACCTCCACCTGGAGGTCCGTGCGACGCGTCTGCACCGGGTTCTTCACGTAGAGGGTGCCCGGCGTCGTCTCCAGCACCTGCTGGGTCCGCGCGGCCAGCGTGCGCAGCGTCTCCAGCTCCGGCCCCACCAGTCGCACCGCCACGGGCGCTTCGATGGGAGGCCCCTGCTCGAACTCGCGCACCTCGATGCGCGCGCCGGGGTACGCGGACAGCTCCGCGCGCAGGCCGTCGAGCAGCGCGGGCGTCGTCTCCGAGTCGTAGTCCTGGAGCTGGACGAAGAGCTCGCCCACGTTGGGCCGCTCCGCGCTCGGCTGGACATTGTAGTAGACGGACGGATGGCCCCGCCCCGCGTTGGCGGAGACGGAGACGACCTCCGGCCGGCGGCGCAGGGCGTCCTCGACGAAGCGCACGGCCCGGTCCGTCTCCGGGAGGCTGGCGCCCTCGGGCGTCTCCACCTTCACGTAGAACATGGGCGTGCCGGCCTTCGGAAAGAGGCTGAAGCCCACCACCGGCACCAGCGCCAGGCTGCCCACGAAGAGCGCCGCGGCCACCACCACCGTCACCACCGGCCGCGCCAGCGCGCGGTGCAGCAGCGGGCGGTAGCTGCGCTCGATGAAGTGGTGGAAGAAGCGCAGCACGCGGTTGCCCTCCGGGTGCTCGCCCTCCGAGAGGAAGAGGCTGGCCAGGAGCGGAATCACCGTGAGCGACACCAGCAGCGAGGCGAGGATGGTGAACACCACCGCCATGGGCAGGCTGCGGATGAACTGACCGGACGTGCCGGGCAGGAACAGCAGCGGAACGAAGGACAACACCAGCGTGGCGGTGCAGCCCAGCACGGCGAGGCCAATCTGCGACGTGCCCTCGATGGCCGCCCGCACCCGGCTGCGCCCCATACGCAGGAAGCGGGCGATGTTCTCCACCACCACGATGCTGTCATCCACCAGGAGCCCCAGGGCGATGACGAAGCCGACGATGGAGAGCTGGTTGAGCGTGAAGCCCGCGTGGTGCAGCGCCGCGAGCCCCAGGGCCAGGGACAGGGGAATGGACACCATGACGATGAGGCTGGCCCGGAAGCCCAGGGGCAGAAGCGTCACCAGCACCAGGGCCAGCGCCAGCGCGAAGTCCATCGCGAAGCCGCCCAGCCGCCGCTCCACCTGGAGCGACTGGTCGAACCCCGTCTCCAGCCGGACACCCTTCGGCAGCTCCCGGGCCCATTCGCGGGCGACCGCCAGCGACGCATCCCTCACCGCGAAGACATTGCCACCTTCCTTCTGCGTGACGCCGACGAAGACAGCGCGCTCGCCGTTGAAGCGGCCCAGGTGCACCGCGTCCTGGTCCCGAAACGACACCTCCGCCACGTCCTGCAGGCGCACCACGCCCGCCTCGCCACCGGACACCACGGTGGCGCGCACCTGTTCGAGCGACGTGTACTCGCTGCTCGTCTTCACGTTGAAGCGCCGCGCGCCCAGGTCCACGCTGCCCGCGGGGACATTGAGGTTGGCGCCGCCGAGCGCTTGCAGCACCCGCTCCAGCGACACGCCCACGCGCGCCAGCCGCTCCGGGTCCACCGACACGCGCACCTCCTGCTTCGTCGCCGCGAAGACCTCCGCCTTCTTCACGCCGGACACATGCGTCAACCGGTCCGCCAGGGCGTCCGCGTGCCGCTCCAGCTCCCGCGCGGAGACATGAGGCCCCACCAGGGCGAACTGCACCACGCTCACGTTCGCCGCGCTGTGACGGAGGACCTCCAGGCGCACCAGTCCCGAGGGAAGCTGGGGCCGCGTGGCGGTGACCTGCCGCAGCACCTCCGCGTGTTTGTCATCCGGGTCCGTGGAGGACTCGAACTCGATTTCCAGCTGCGCCAGCCCGTCCTCCATCTGGCTGCGCACCTCCTTCACGTCATCGAGTTCCTCGAAGGCCTCCTCGAGCGGGTCCACCACGAGCTGCTCGAGGTCCGACGGGCTCGCACCGGGGTACACGGCGATGAGCGTGAAGCCCGGCATCGGGAAGACAGGGTCCTCCGCGCGGGGAATGGACAGCGCGCTGGAGACGCCCAGCGCGACCAGCATGGCGAACACCACCAGGGTGAGCTGCGGGTTCTTCACGGCCGCGGTGGAGAGCTTCATCGCGCCTCCACCACCGCCACCGCCTGGCCGTCGCGGAGGAAGGCCACGCCATCCGTGACGACGTGGGCGCCCACGTCGGGCCCCTCGGACAGGGCCGCGCGGCCGTCCTCGGAGGAGAGGAAGGCCACCCTCACGCGCTGGCGCCGCGCGCTCCGACCATCCGGGTTCACGATGAAGACGCTGGCCACGTCACCGTCCCCTTCCAGCAGTGCCTCCACGGGAATGAAGCGCACCGTCTGCCGCTCGGACGGAAGGACCCGCGCCTTCGCGGAGAGGCCTGACAACAGTCGCGGGGAGGGCTCCGCGCCACCTCGCTCGTCGGCGCCGGCCACACGTGCGGGAACCTCCTTGGGGAGTCGCAGCTCGAGCTCCACCTCCGCCGTGCCCAGGCCCGGCGTGGCGGCGCTGGCAATCTCGCTGACGCGCGCCTGGAACGTCCGGCCGGGGTAGGCGTCGAGCGATACTTCCGCCGCGTCCCCTTCCCGCACGCGCACGACGTCGCGGTCCGTCAGGCCCACGCGGACGACCCAGCCGCCATCCGCGCTCGCGAACTGGAAGAGGGCCTGGCCGGGGGACACCACCTCACCGGGCTCCACCAGCCTCCGGAGGATGCGCCCGTTCGAGGGCGCCACGAGGGTGGCCTGTCGCTGGTTGAAGGCCGCGGCGCTCCAGGCGGCGTCGGCGACCTCGAAGGCCGTGGTGGCGTCTTGCAGCTGCGCGCGCGTGGCCACCTGGGCCTCGTGAAGTTGCTTCGCGCGCTCCAAGTCTCGGGCCGCCTTGTCCCTCGCCTCGCGAGCCTGGGCCACCTGGGGGCCAATCTCCGACGGGTCCAACGCGGCCAACACCTGCCCTCGCGTCACCGACCGACCCTCGTCCACGGCGACCTGCCTGACGATGCCACCCAGCTTGAAGGACAACCGCAGCTCCTGCTTCGCGGCGAGCACCCCGCTGGCGCGCACCGGACGGGTGACCTCCTCCGCCACGACGGGCACGGAGCGCACCTGGACGGGCGCTTCACCGGAGGAAGCAGGCCCCGGAGCGGCGGTGGCCGGGCGCGAGCACCCCACCAGGGACAACAGCCCCACGACGAGGATGGCGAAGCCGCTCATCCACGCGGCGGACAGGGTCAACGACGGGGCACGCACCATGACGGCGACTCCCTCCCGCCTTCATCGAGGCAGGCAGACACCCCTCCTCATCGCGAGGCCGGGTTTACACAGGACCATCACTTAACGCTGTTAACTAAACGAGACAAGGTGGTTCACATAACTTCATAAACCTCCATCGAAGTCTGGACGTGGACGGGTGCCCTCATGGCGAGCGGCGGCCTCGCGTGTGGCGCGTCGCGGGCGCGACCAACCCCCTCCTCACCTGCTCGCCTTCGCATGCGACCAGGCCGTCCGCCCCACGGACAAGCACGCTGGAAGGAAGAGGCGAGGGCCGCGCGAGGCCCGCACCGAGGTGTACGGTGACATGTCGTCCGGCACGCACAGGGCCGGGCCTTCGCCGCACATGTCTTCCCGCGTCGCCTCACTCCTCGAACACGTCCGCGCGAACGCGGAGAACCGGCCCGGCATCTACCGGATGTTGGGGCCCTCGGGCGAAGTGCTCTACGTCGGCAAGTCCGTGCGGGTGCGCTCGCGGCTGCTCTCCTACTTTCGCGCGGAGCCCGGCGACAAGGCGGCGGACATCATCGCCCACGCGCATCAGGTGGAGTGGGAGCACACGCCCAGCGAGTTCGCCGCGCTGCTGCGCGAGCTGCGCCTCATCAAGTTCCACCGCCCCCTCTACAACGTGGAGCACAAGCGAGACCGGGGACACTGTTTCCTCCACCTCACCAAGGAGGCCGTGCCCCGCCTGCACGTCGTGGGGCGCGTCACCGGCGCGAGCGGCGACTACTACGGCCCCTTCCAGGGCCAGGGCGCGGTCTCCGACGTGGTGCGCGCGGTGAATGACCTGCTCGAGCTGAGAGACTGCGCGGCGGACACACCGATGCGACTGGCCAACCAGGGCCAGCTCTTCCCGCTGAAGCAGGAGCCCCTGTGCATGCGCGGCCAGCTCTCCCGCTGCCTCGCGCCCTGTGCCGGCGGCTGCACCCATGCCGAGTACGACGCCCGCATCGCCCAGGCCCGGGCCTTCCTGGAAGGCACCTCCGACGTCCCGCTCACCCTGCTGCACGAGCGCATGGCCCTGGCCGCCCGGCGCCTGCAATTCGAATACGCCGCGGAGCTGAGAGACCGCGCGGAGCGCCTGAAGAACCTCCGCGAGTGGATGGTCTCCCTGGGCCGGACGATGAAGCGGCTGTCCTTCGTGTACACGGTGCCGGGCCACGCCGGAGACGACCGCGTCTATGTCCTGCGCCGGGGCAGCGTGCGCGACGAGCGGCCCGCGCCGCGAACCCCCGAGGAGCGCGAAGCCCTGGAGGCCCGCGTCCGGGAAATCTTCGAGCGCCCCGAGCCCGAGACGCTCGGCCTGCGCGCCCACGAAGCCCAGGAGGTGATGCTCATCGCCCGCTGGTTCCACCTCCATCCCGACGAGTTCGACCAGGCCACCGAGGCGCCACCGACGCACACGTGAGCCAGGCGCGCACGCCCGGTTCGTATGTCTGCGTAGGACTCCACGCGGGGACGAGGCCAGCCGCCTCGGCGGGTATGTCTCACCTCGAGTGACGAGCGCGCGTCAGGGCCAACGGGTATGACTGCGCCACTTCCTTCAAAGGGGGAGACAATGAAAGCCAGGCTCTCGATAGCCACCCTCGTGGCCGGCCTGCTGGCGTCGTCGGCCGCATGGGCCGCCGTCACCGTGCGCTATTACAACCGCGACTCGCGCGACTACACCTGGACGGCGGTGTGCAGCGGCGTGAAGACCTCCGTCTCGTTCGGCAAGAGCCAGACGGCCTCCGTCACCATCCAGGGCTCGAGGCCCTGCACCATCCAGACAGACGGGGGCAACGTCGTCCTCAAGGGCGGCGAGGACCTGGACATCAAGGGTGGCCGCATCATCGTGAAGTAGATGACCCTACGCCCAACCCAGATTCATGAATTTTAAGCCCAATTCTATCGATTTTTAGCTGTATCCGACGGGATTTAAGACTCCAGGCCGTTGAATCTGGCCCACGCCGGCTCCATACTGCATTGCGTCAGTCTTCCTTGGGGTGACGCGATGAAGAAGTGGTTGGCACTGGCCCTGCTGGTGGGAGTGGGCGTGGCGGGCATGTTGGTGACGCCGGCGGCGCAGGTGAAGCAAGGAGGGCCCATCAACCCAGCGGACACGGCGTGGATTCTCACCGCGACGGCGCTGGTGCTGTTGATGACGCCGGGCCTGTCCTTCTTCTACGGCGGCATGGTGCGGCTGAAGAACGTCGTGTCCACGCTGCTGCAGAGCTACATCGCCATGGCGGTCATCAGCCTGCTCTGGGTGGTGGTGGGCTTCAGCCTCTGCTTCGGCGACAGCATCCACGGCATCATCGGCGACCCGCGCACCTTCTTCATGTTCAGCGGCGTCGGTGGAGAGACGCACCCGGACCTGGCGCCCACGATTCCCCTGATGCTGTTCGCGCTGTTCCAGCTTAAGTTCGCCATCATCACCCCGGCGCTCATCACCGGCGCCTTCGCGGAGCGGGTGCGCTTCAAGGCGTACGTGCTCTTCATGGTGCTCTTCACGCTGGTCATCTACGCGCCGCTGGCGCACTGGACGTGGCACCCGAAGGGCTTCCTGCGCGAGTGGGGAGTGCTGGACTTCGCGGGCGGCACGGTGGTGCACATGTCCGCGGGCTTCGCGGCGCTGGCGGGCGCGCTGGTGCTGGGCCGCCGGCAGGTCCATCTGGAGAACGCGTCGCACACGCCAGCCAACCTGCCCTTCGTGATGTTGGGCACGGGCATGTTGTGGTTCGGCTGGTTCGGCTTCAACGCGGGCTCGGCGCTGTCGGCCTCGTCGCTGGCGACGCTGGCCTTCGCCACCACGAACACGGCGTCCGCGGCGGCGATGCTGGGCTGGATTGCCTTTGACTGGCTGCGCGGCCGCAAGCCGAGCGCCATGGGCGCGTGCGTGGGCGCGGTGGTGGGCCTGGTCGCGGTGACGCCTGCCGCGGGCTTCATCACCGTGGGGCAGAGCATCATGGTGGGCCTGGTCGCAAGCTTCGTGAGCAACGCGGCGGTGCACCTCAAGAGCCGCACGTCCATCGACGACACGCTGGACGTCTTCCCCTGCCACGGCCTGGGCGGCGTGGTGGGCATGGTGCTCACCGGCGTGCTGGCCAAGGACGTGGGGCTGCTCTACGGCGAGACGAAGACGTTCTTCATGCACATGCTGGCGCTCGCGCTGGTGTCCGCCTTCTCCTTCATCGGCTCCTATCTGCTCTACAAGCTGGTGGACCGCATCGTGCCCCTGCGCGTCACCCGCGAGGCGGAGGAGCAGGGCCTGGATTTGAGCCAGCACGGCGAGACGATGGGCGAGTCGACCATCGCCCCCGCACCGCGCGCCGCCACCAGCGAAGCGCCGTCCGCACCTCCGGCGACCGCGACGACGCAGGGCTCCACGGAGCCGCTGCCCGCTTGAGCGGAGCAAGCGCGAGAGCCCACGCGCCGCGACTGTTGACCACCGGGTGCGTGGGGGTGAGTGCCTCCCCTTCGCACCCGGGTATCCGTACGGTGTCCGACGCTCCCGGCACATCCCCGGGGATTGCGCGCGGGCGCGCCTCCTAGGCTCCCCTCATCGCGAGCGCCCACGTGAGGCACTGCGCCGCGAGTCCCGGGGGGACACCATGCGCCACGGTATCGCGGTCCATGCCGCACAGGCCCTGCTGCTCGTGGGCCTGCTGACGCACCCGAGCGACGCGCGGGCCTCCGAGCCGCCGACGCGCGAGGAGTACTTCCGCTACGTGCCCCTGGCCTACCCGCGCATCGTCCGGCAGACGACGGCCAGCGAGGCGCTCTCGCTCTACGGCGACACGGCGGACCCGTCCTACCGCGACGAGACGCCGCGCGACGGCATGGACGACAACCGGTTCCGGGTGCTGCAGGCGCTGGCGGTGCGCTTCGCGCCCATCCTGGTGAAGAACACGTACACCTTCCCCATGGACCACAAGGCCTTCCGAGATTTGCCCGGCGGCCTGTTGTTGAACCTGGATACGTGGGATTTGGCGAAGCCGGGCTCGGTGTTGATGCGCAGCGACTCCATCAACTTCTCCTCACTCGGCCATCCCTGTCCCGAGGACGGCGCGCCCGAAGTCGCGCTCCAAACGGAGCAGTCCGGACGGGATGCGCGCGACGACTGCCGCCTCATCGCGCTGCTGCGGGAGTTCCACCCGGACCACCCCACCATTCCCCGCCTGCGACAGGACGCGGTGGCCGCCGAGCAGGCGCCCTTCACCGTGATGTACTTCGACTTCCCGGGCTTCGACCCCTCGACGTGGCATGAGGCATACGCGAGCCCCACGCCGGATGAGATTGCGCGCCGCTACCAGGGCACGGAGAAGGTCTACGCGCATCCGTTCCTCTCGGAGGTGCGCGACGCGAAGCACGGCCTGCGCGGCTACGAGCTGCTCATCCAGTACTGGTTCTTCTATCCCTTCAACGCCGGGGGCAACAATCACGAGGGCGACTGGGAGCACGTGAGCGCCGTCATCTCGCCGCTGTCCGCCGTGGAGCGCCCGCTCACCGAGGACGAGATGCGGCGCATCCTCGCGGGCGGCTGGGCCGCCGACGGCCCGGACCCCCTGGTCCTCAAGCGCACCGAGTACTTCTTCCACCGCAACTCCATGGTCTTCGACTTCGCGAGCCCCAACGCGTACCTGCCGCGCAAGCAATGGGAGGAGCTGGTGGACCTGCGGGGCGAGGACCGACCCGGCGAGAAGAAGCTGCTGGCGCGGGTGCGCAGCTACGTCTGGGCGGACGAGAAGGAGACCCGCATCAACACGCACCCCATCGGGTACATCGGCGCGGACTCGAAGGGCCTGGAGCAGCTGCTCGCCTCCCCCGGCCCGCACGCTCGCGAGTCACACGCCACGTATCCGCTGCCCGGCGTCTTCAAGGACGTAGGCCCCGCGGGTTCCACGGAAGCGGTGCCCAAGCACTTCGACCACCAGGAGTACCTGTCGGACCCGAAGCGGCCGCTGCCCGAGGACGTGGTGCGCTACGACATGGCGGAGCGCATCGACCTGGTGCCGGACTGGGAGCGCGTCTACGACCTGGCCATCGACGACCCGTCGGTGCGCCGCGAGTGGTCCTGGCTCATCCTGCCGCTGCGCTGGGGCTACCCCTCCGCCGCCTCGCCACTGGCGGGCATCGTCGCGCACTCGGACATGGGCAACCTGTCCATCACCGGCCCCGCCTTCAGCGAGGGTTGGAACCGGCCCGCGCCCAACGCGGGCTTCATCCGCTACGCGCCCGGAGAGCTGCCCTGGTTCTTCCCCCTGGACGTGCAGGACAACTTCTCCAACAACCTGGGCTTCCTCAACGGCCCGGTGGCCATCCTCATCAGCCTGCCGCCGTTCGACTTCCTCTACCGGGTGGTGGGCCTGCCCATCCGCGCGCTGGTGGAGAAACACGAGCCCGTCTACACGCCACAGAAACAACTGCCCCGGCGACGCGCGAGCGTGGAGGCGGGCATCAGCATCGGGCTGCTCGACGAGGACTTCGCCGCGCTGCTGCTCAATGACCGGCAGCTCGCCGAGTGGGGGCCGCAGTTGCTCGCGCTGGACCCGACCATCGGTGAGCAGTCGTCCCGGTTCATCCAGCCGGTGGTGGACACGGCCATCTCCCCCACACTGAAGGTGAGCTTCTATCTGGGGGACCGCTTCACGTCGGAGAACACGCTGCTGCATTCGCGCAGCGACGTGGGCATCGACGTGCCGCTCGCGGGCGAGGAGACCCTCTTCCGACTCCGCGCGAAACTGAACCTGTGGGAGTACGCGGGCAGCATCCGCTACAACATCCTGCCCGGCGGCTTCCAGCCGTACGTCAAGGTCGGCTACGGACTGACGTGGTATCGGCTGGAGGAAGGCAACATCAACGGCGTGGGGATGGCCAATCCCAACTCGTACTGGATTCGCCTGCCCGGCTTCTTCCGCAACCTGTGGCCCAACACGCTGCACCTGGGCGCGGGTCTGGACGTCATCCTCGTGAGGGGCTTCTTCCCCGGGCTGCGCGGCCTCGATGGCGGCCTGCGCGCTGGCTACGTGTTGTCCCGTCACGAGCTGGGCATCCGGGACCTCACCACGCCAGGCTCACTGGAGGGCGCGGTCAGCGAGCCCGTGCACGTCTACCGCAACACCTTCGAGCTGCTCGGCACGCTGAGCTTCTGACGGCGCTACCGGGCCCCGCCCTCGTCCACCATGGGCACCTCCAGGTCCGACCTGGGTCGCGCCTCGTCCTCTTCCCGCTCACCACCGCCGAGGCCCAGGGTGAGGCCGACGACGAGCGTGGCGTGGAAGACGTGAATCGCCTGCGACTCGCTCGGAGGCGGCAGGCCCGTCAGCGCGAGCAGGTCGGAGAAGCGCCGCGTCGTCTGACGGCCCCACGCCAGGTCCGTGCCCACGGTGACGCGCGAGTGCCGCACGGGGAAGTAGACGCCTGTGGCCACGTGGTACAGGTCGCTCGTCCCCAGCAGCGTGCTGGTGTTGGGCAGGTCGATGGCGGCGCTGAAGTCCGTGTGGACGCTCAGGTAGACGCGCAGCTTGTCGCCCACGCGGTGCTCCGCGCCCAGCGCCGCGTTGACCACCGGCTCCAGGCCGTAGAAGACGTCGCTGCTCAGCACGCGCTCGGGGCCCTCCACGGGGATGGGGTCGCTGTCGAGGATGCGGAACACCGGCACGCGCGCGAAGACCTCCACCGCCGCATGCAACGTGGTGCCACCGAGCACCCGACTGCCGCCGAGCCCCACGGACAGCGGACTGCGAAAGCGCGCGGGCGTGCCTGGTTGGAAGTTGGAGACCCGCGCGGGCCCCTCCAGGGGCAGGCCCTGCTGACTCAGCGCGCGCTCGAGCCCGACCTCACCCGTGCCGTAGATGCCGAGGCTGGGCGTCGTCACCGTCAGGCCCATCGCCCATCGCTCCTCCTGGTAGCTCACGCCGATTTTCGCCAGCAGGCGCAGGTGCTGGAGTCGATAGGTGCGGCTCACCGTCGCGAGCAGCTCGCGCCCGTCAGCGCCCGACCCCTGGGAGATGGCCAGGAAGTCCGCGTGCTGCTGCAGGCCCGCGAGGAACGGGGTGATGCCCACGCCCAGGGACTTGCTCAGCGGATACGCCCAGCTCACGCCGGCCCACAGCTCCTTCACGCCGTGCTCCAGCCGCACGTCGGAGGACAACTGCGAGAGGCCTTGAACTCCGACGAGGTCGGTGCCGGTGAAGTCCTCCCGCCGCGTCAGCAGCGTCTCGAAGCCCTGCCGGGTGAGGAGCGCATAACCCATGCGCGCGCGGCCCAGCCCGTGGAAGCGCAGCGGACCCGCGATGAAGGCGGGCAGCGCGTCGAAGCGCGAAGTCGTCAGGTCCTTGCCCGGCCCCAGGCCATTGACGAGCGACAGGCGTGAGAACTCGAAGACGCTGCCCGTCAGCTCCAGCTCCAGCGTGCCCACCAGCACGAGGGCGCCGGGGTTGTAATAGACGGCGCTGATGTCCGCGGGGTCTCCGAGCAGCGCGCCGCCAAGCAGCCACGCCCGGTTGCCGAACTGACGCGTCCAGTAGTGCGCATCCTGGGCCCACGCGCTCCCCGCGACGAGCCAGGCCACGAGCAGCAGCCATCCGCGCCACGGCGTCCTCATCAGCCCTTGTCCCGGTCCACCCCCGAAGGGGGGCAAGGGGCGCGAGCATGAGGTCCACACCCCGTCCGTCCCATGCGACTCCAGTCGCAACCCCGTGTCGTCCAGCCCCCTTCGCCCTGGGGCCGTGCAATCGAATGCCGGCTCGGACGAAAAGAGGGCCATGAAGACTTCTGGACGACCTGGCACCGCGCTTCCCAGGGCCTTCGCGCTCGCCACCCTGCTCGTGGCGGCCTCCGCCTCCGCGTCCATCATCCGAGGCGTGGGCTACCGCGAGCTCGCCATGAAGGACCCGGTGAACGGCGGGCCCCTGCGGGGCGTGGTGCTCTATCCCTCCACGAAAGCCTCCAAGCCCTTCCCGGTGGACCTGCTCCAGCTCGACGCGGGCAAGGACCTGCCGCCCATCCCCGGACGTCATCCGCTGGTGCTCATCTCGCACGGCCACATGGGCACGCGCTGGGGACACAGCGACCTGGCCTCGGCGCTCGCGCGCAAGGGCTTCGTCGTCGCGTCACTGGACCACGCGGGCAACACGCACAACGACGGCGCCCGCTCGGGCACGGACGAGGTGTTCCTGGGACGCGCGTTGCAGGTGCGCACGCTCCTGGACTCGGTGCTCACGGACGCGGTGATGGGCCCGCTCGTGGACCCATCACGCGTGGGCGCCATGGGCTTCTCGCTGGGCGGCTACACCGTGCTCCTGCTCGGGGGCGCGTCACCGGACTTCGGCAAGCTTGGGCCCTATTGCGAAGACGCCGCGCACGCCAGGAGTGTCCTGTGCACCGAGATGAAGGCGGTGCGCGCGGTCCGCCCCGAGCTGCGCGGCGGCACGCGGGAGCCTCGCATCCGCTCCCTCTTCGTCATGGCGCCCGTGGGCGTCTTCTTCGACGAGGCCGGACTCAAGGACGTGAAGGTGCCCGTCCGGTTGTACGCGGCGGAGCAGGACGAGGTGCTCGACGGGGTCGCCCAGGCCCTCCGCGTTCGCGACGCGCTGCCCCAGCAGCCCGAGTACACACAGGTGCCCAAGGCCGGGCACTTCGTGTTCCTCGCGCCGTGCCGGGCGGAGATGGCGAAGCACACCCCGGAGATTTGCGTGGACCCTCCGGGGGTGGACCGCGTGAAGCTGCACCGCGAACTCAGCCAGGACGCCGTGCGCTTCTTCAGTCGCACGCTGACGCCCCCCGCGAAGTCGCCGTGACTCAGCTTCCCTTCTTCGCCGCGGGAGCGCGGCCCTTGCGCGCGCCACCTCGCGCCGCGGGGGTCTCCGGCATGGGGCCGGTGTTCGGAGAGGTGGCCTCGCCCTCGGTCGCCTTCGTCCGGCGCTTGATGCGACGCGGCGGCAGCAGCTCCGGCTCTCCCGGCACCTTCTGCGCGAGGAAGATGGCGGCGTCGAGCTTGTAGAACGTCCTCGCCCGGTACCACGCCAGCGCGGCCTCGTTGTTCTCCGCCACCTCCAGCACCAGGTGGGTACAGCCGCGCGTGCGGGCCAGATGCTGGAGCTGATCCAACATGAAGCTGCCCACTCCGCGCCCCTGGTATTCCGGGTGCACCGCGAGTTCCTCCACGAAGAGGGGCCGCATGCCGCGCTTCTCGAACCAGCGGGGGTTCACCCAGTTGTCGTCGCCCGTGGCCTCGAAGGCGCACTCGGAATAGCCGACGATTTCGCCGTCGACCTCATAGAGCAGCTGCTCTATCCACTCGGAGGTGTAGACCTCCATGAAGCGGCGCTTGGAGCGGGGGCGCTGGTATTCCACCGTCTCGCGGTTGACGTCGCGGAAGACGAGCTTGAGGAACTCCCAGGTCCGGTTGAGGTCCCGGCGATGGATGCGGCGGACGCGGACCTCGAGCAAGTCCTTGGGGGGCGCGACTTTCGTCATACAGGCTGCTTCCTTAGCAGGCTGGCGGAAAGCCACCAGGGGTTCTCACCGCTCAAGACAGCCTCCGTCCGGAATCCCGCCTCGGAAAGGTTGCCTCATGGTGGGGTGGGAGGATGGAATGGGGTGGAACACCCCTGAGAATCCCGTGCGAGCCACAGCCCCATGAATCGACCGTCCGACGGTGACCTTTCCATCGATACGGTCCTGCGCAACACCTACAAGGTCCTGTCCATCCTGGGGCGCGGAGGAATGGGCTCGGTGTACCTGGCCCAGCACCTGCGCCTTCCGGGCAAACAGGTCGCGGTGAAGGTGCTGCGCGGTGGAGACCACCTCACCGCCGAAATCTTCGCGCGCTTCCGTCGCGAGGCGGAGATCGCCTCCCGGCTGGGCCACCCCAACATCGTCGAGGTGCTCGACTACGACACGCTGGAGGACGGCACGCCGTTCCTGGTGCTGGAGTTCCTGCGCGGAGAGAGCCTCCAGTCGCGGCTTGAGCGCGGACGGCTGCCGCTGCACGACGTCTACTCCTTCACGCGGCAGATGGGCTCCGCGCTCCAGGCCGCGCACGGGGCGGGCATCGTCCACCGTGACTTGAAGCCCGCCAACGTCTTCCTCGTACCCACCGACTCCGGGGGCGTGGTGGGCGAGCGGCTCAAGCTGCTCGACTTCGGCATCTCCAAGGTCCTCGACTCCGGCACGGTGCAGACGCAGGAGGCGATGCTCATCGGCACGCCGCAGTACATGTCGCCCGAGCAGGCCCAGGGGAGGAACCGCGAGATTGACGCCCGCACGGACATCTTCGCGATGGGCTGCATCGTCTACGAGATGATGACGGGCACGCCCGCCTTCGGCGCGGGGGGCATCGCGCAGATGATCTTCCGCGTCGTCTACGAGCCGGCGGCCCCGCTCGCCCCGCTGTGTCCGGAGGCCCCCGCCCACGCCATCGCCGCGGTGGACAAGGCCCTGTCCAAGCGCATCGAGGACCGCTACCCGGACATCGCCTCGTTCGTGGAGGACCTCACCGGCAGCCCCCTGCACACGCTCAGCCCGGCCGCGGGCTCCCACGCCTCGCAGCCCCGTCCCACCGGCTCACCGTCCGGCATCGCCCTGCCCTCCGAGGGCCCGCCCTCGCTGTCCAACACGCTGGCGCCCGGCAGCGTCCGCAAGGGCCCCGACACGGGCCGCATGGGCTTCGAGGACACGATGGCGCCGGGCAGCTCCGGGAGCAGGGGCGTCGTCCAGCCCGCCGCGCCCGCGGGAGCCTTCGCCTCGGGAGGCACCGGGCAGATGGGCATCGTCCATGCCTCGGCGCCGGCGGGGGCCTTCGCCTCGGGAGGCACCGGGCAGATGGGCATCGTCCATGCCTCGGCGCCTCAGGCCTCGCCCTTGATGGACCCTCCGGGGTTGGACCCCACGCTCATCTCCCAGCAGGCGCCGTCCGTGCCGCCGCCCGTCGCGCCCCAGAGCTACATCACCCCGTCCCCCACCGTGCAGCCCGGCGCCGTGCAGCCCGCGAGCGCCGCCGTGGTCCACTCCGTGGCCGCGCAGCCCTCGCCGGCGCCGAAGAGCCGTGCGCCGGTGGCCGCGCTCATCGTCGCCGCGCTCGTCGCCGTGGCCGGAGGCGGCTGGTGGGTGACCCGGCCCCAGGTGCCCACGCAGACCGGAGGCACCACGCCTCCGCCAGTGCAGCCCGTCGCCACGGGCACCCAGGCAGCCACGGGGACCCAGGCAGCCACCCCGCCTGTCGTCGCCACGGGCACCCAGGGCACCACGGGCACCCCGGTGGCCCCTCCGCCCAACGGGACGCAGACGGGCACGCCGACGCCGCAAAACCCTCCTCCGGACGACCCGGCCGGTGTGGCGACGAAGAATCCGCCCCCCTCCACGCGTCCTTCCACCCGACCCGAGCCTTCCGAAAAGCTGTCTGACGAGCTGCGGCAGCTTTTGGCGGATGGGGAGCGTGCTTTAAACGGGGGAGACACCGCGGAGGCCATTCGTCTGGCACGAAGCAGCCAGCGGCGGGAACCCAAGGTCATCCCACTGGCGTCCTACTCGCTGCTCACCCGGGCCTTCTGCCGTCAGGGAGATTTGAGCAACGCCAAGGCCCAGTGGCCCAAGGTCTCCCGGCCGGAGCAGCCCCGGGTCCGGAAGTTTTGCAAGCAGCACGACATCGAGTTCTGACACATGGCGCCGTCCGGATGGGACGGGCCCCTGCCTCATGAGGTGAATCGCTTGAGAAACCTGGTCGCGGTATTCGTCACCACGCTGTTGCTGGGGGCTACCTCCAGCCTCGCGGCGGCCCCCGTCGAGGCCGGCAAGGTCTATTCCGGCGCCGAGGGAGAGGAAGTGGCCGTCGTCCCCCTCACCCCGCGCTCGTCCAAGAAGTTCATCCTGCGCGTGCAGGGCACGGGCTCCGATATCGACGGCAAGGTGCTGCCGTTCGAGCTCAAGGACTGGAGCACCAACAGCAGCGAGCAGCACAACTACACCACCCAGTGGCGCGGCCGGGGCTACACCGTGCTGTACATGCGCAACTCGAACTACGAGCTGTACGTGCCGGGGCGCGGCAAGGAGATTCGCGTCTCCTTCGACGAGAAGCGCACCAAGGCCCTCAAGTCCGAGGAGGTCTACAAGCAGCACCAGAAGCAGCAGGAGGACGGCACGCTGGAGAAGCTGATGGCGTTCGACCGCAAGGGCGAGATGGCGCGCCACGACAAGGACTACGGCGCCGTGCTCCAGGACATGAACAAGTCCTGTGGCACCTCCGTGGCGGCGAACATCGACTGGAGCACCATCACCGACGACCAGCTCAAGGAGCTGAGCATCAGCGGCTACTGCGAGCCCTCGCTCAGCGTCCTGAAGGAGCTGTGTGACGTCTCCAACGTCGCGAAGCAGACCGTGAAGGAGAAGGTGAAGCAGGTGAGCTGCCGCCTGGGGGCGAGCCTGGAGCCGAAGTTCGACGCCCAGCGCCTCATCTGGACCACCTCGAAGGACGCCTCCAATCAGGAGACGTTCGCCAAGAAGTTCTACAAGACGAACCTTTAGTCCAAGAGACCCTGCGATGAACTTCCAGCGTATCGCCGCCGTGGCGGTGTCCTTCGCCTGTAGCGCGTCCCTGGCATCCGAGACCCTCCAGCCCCCCTGGGGCAAGGAGGAGAACCTGGGCCAGAAGATGATCATGGAGTCCACTTCCATCTGCACCGATGGCAAGGGGCACTACGTCGTCGTGGCTCCCGAGGAGGAGCGCGGCGGAGACCAGCTCTACTACGGTGACGGGAAGACCTTCTTCCTGGTGCCGTCCCTGCCGTTCACCTCCGGGACGAGCTTCCTGGAGCCCCGCTTCTTCAACAAGTCGGCCAACCCCAGCTTCCGTGGCCAGGACTGGCGCGTGGTCTCCGAGGTGGAGCTGGACCGCAAGGCGAAGACGTGCGCCGTGCGGTGCGGCGAGAAGAACATTCCCCTCAACCTCATGGAGGCGGTCCCGGGCGCGGAAATCCTGCGCAAGGCCGCCTACGCCCCCAACCCGCAGCAGTTCGCGCCGTACGCGCTCCTGCGCGACACGAAGGGCAACTACTACTTCGTGGACAAGGGCGCGCGCACCACGGACCAGAAGAACTACCGCGTCTTCATCGGCCCGCGTGGCGCGCTCAAGCCGCAGAAGATGACCAACGTCATCTCCGACTCGGAAGGCGAAATCTTCTCCACCAAGAAGGGCGACCTCCGGCTGGTGCTGGACAAGGCGAAGACGTCCGTCTGGATTGAGAACACGAAGAAGTCGCTCGAGCTGCGCCAGGTGCCCGTCGAGGAGAACCTGCCGCTCATCTACAACGACCTGGGTGTGTACGAGGGCATTCGCCTGGGCACCCCCTGCGACGACCAGTAACCGCTGAACGTGCCCCGGGGGCTGGATTCGCTCCCAGCTTCCCGGGGACACACGGCGCGGGTCGAGGAGCCGACGTCCGTCCTCCCCGAGGAACCGTGGCGAGGTCCCGGGTGCGTCGTTAGGTTGCCGGCCCCGAACCGGAGGCTGGCCCATGCGTCCCGAGGAAACCCGATTCCTTCAGCAGTCCATCGAAGCGGCACGCCGTGCCAGGGCGCGCGGGGACCAGCCCTTCGGCGCGGTGCTGGTGGACGCCCAGGGACAGGTGCTGCTGGAGGGCGAGAACACGGTGGCGACGCAGCGGGACTGCACGGGCCACGCGGAGTCCAACCTGATGCGGGACGCCACGAAGCGCTTCACGCCGGAGGTCCTCGCGGGTTGCACGATGTACGCGAGCACGGAGCCGTGTGCCATGTGCGCGGGCGCCATCTTCTGGGGTGGCGTGCGCCGGGTGGTGTTCTCCCTGTCGTCCGCGGAGTTCGCGAAGCTGGTGGGCACATCCCGAGGCGGGCTCGCCATGTCGTGCCGGGAGGTCTTCGAGCGGGGCAGCAGCCCCACCGAGGTGGAGGGCCCCATCCCCCTGAAGGAAGCGCGCGACGTCCACGCGGGCGCCTGGGACTGACTCGGGGCCCGTGCCGAACTTGCGCGGTCCGCGCGGTTGCGGGAGCCTGACGCAGCCGCCGTGAACCTGCCCCGCTACTTCATCCCCCACGCCGCCACGCCGCCGGAGCCCGTCCAGTCGGACGCCTCCGAAATCGCGCACGTGGTGGACGCCTTCCGACTGGACTCGAACCACGCCCTGGAGCCGGAGTGGCTGGTGGGCCTGGACGCGCTGGGCGGGGTACACGTCGTTCCCGCGAGCGAGCGAGGCCGCCTGCCCGCTACCGCGCTCGCGCAGCTCACCCACCACGAAGTCGCCTCCGGACGCACGCCTCGGCGCATCGCCGCGTCGGAGCTGTTCTTCTTCTCCGTGGAGCTCGTCGAGCACCCCGCCGACGCCGAGGGCTTCAACGACCCCGTGTACCTCTACGGGCACCTGTCCGGCCCGTGGCCGGGCACGTCACCGCAGCGCGTGCCGGGGCAGCTCACGGTGACTCGGGGAGACGTGCTCGCGGGGCTGACGCAGGGCGCGGCCGACGCGTTCCACTACGCGCAGACGATGGAGAGCGCCGCCGCGCCGCGCGGCTACGTGGCGCTCCTGCCGGGAGACCGGCCGGACGTCATCGCCCAGGGCCAGGGGCTGGTGCTCACGTGGCCCTCGGTGCCTCCGGAGCTCCAGATGGGCAATGCCTCCAACGGCCCCATGGTGGCGCGGATGCTTCACGATGTGCTCACCCAGCTCCAGGAGGACGCCGGAGCGAATCGTGGACCGGAGGCGCTGGCCCGGATGGAGCTGCCCGTGCCCAGCCGCGCCATGGCCATCGCCGAGCTGGAGCTGCGCGGCTACGAGGTGAAGGGTGACGTGGCCATCCTGCGCCGTCAGCACCCGGGGCTGCTCACGCGCATGGCGGAGTGGCTGCGCGCGGAGAAGGTGAAGATTCCGCTGGAGGCCGCGACACCCGCGTTCCTGGAGCTGGCCCGTCAGGCCCTGGCCGCGCTGCCGGGCTGGCCCACGGAAGCGGAGCGCGCGCTTCGCTCACGGGTCCGCGCGGGAGGTGGCACGCCCCCGGTGTCGGCGCCGCGAGTGACGAGCCCCGCGCCCCAGCGTCCCCTGCCCCCGCGCGCTCCTCCCAAGCCTCCGCGCCCGAGCGACTGGATGCAGGACTTCCTGAACGCGCACGCGGCGGCGCATCCGGAGGCGGCGAAGCCTCGACTCACGCGGGCGAAGCCGGCGGCGCCTCCGCCTCCCGCGAAGCCGGGCACGCCCTCCTGGATGGAGGACTTTGGAGCGAAGCCACGCCCGGCGGCTCCCTCTCCTGGCACTCGGCGTGAGCCGTCCGCCCCCTCGGCGTCCGGGCCCTCGAAGAAGCCCGACTGGATGTCCGACTTCGAGGACTGAGGGCGCCTCGCGCGAGGGCGTGGAACCCCGCCGGAAGGTGATAGCCTCGGCCCCCAACCTGGCAGGGGGAACGATGGGTCACGAGAAGCCGGTCGAGCCGTTTTCGGATCTTCACGTCGAGGAGGGGAAGGTACGTGCGGTGTTGCTGCACGACCCCACCGTCGAGGGCCTGGACGTCGCCATCTACATGGACGCGTCCGGCAGCATGCAGGAGGAGTACAAGTACGAACGTCCCAACCGCTCCTTCCTGGAGTGGCTGCGCGGCGCGCCCCTGAAGGATCCCGCCAATCAGGTGGAGCCGCAGGTGCAGTGGATGCTGGAGTACCTGGCCACCAAGGACCGCAACGGCATGCTCCGCGTCGCCTACTGGGCCAGCGGCGCTTCCGGCAAGGACGTCGAGGTGGTGGGCGAGCTCAAGGGCGTGGACGTCAAGCAGTACAGGTTCCCCGGCGCGAAGAAGCTGGGCAGCCACACCTTCCTGGCTCCGGCGCTGAAGGACTACGTGCGCTACCTCAAGGAGCAGGTGCCGCAGGGCGCTCGCCGAGGCTGCGCGGTCATCGTCACCGACGGACAGCTGCATGACGCCGACGAGGTGGAGGCGTTCTCCGCGAAGGTGGCGAAGGACATCGCAGCGGGACGGCTGCCTCGGCTGAACTTCGTGCTCGTTGGCGTGGGTGACGCCATCGACGAGGAGCAGCTCGAGAAGATTGCCCACATGGAGTACCCGGGCGTGGGGCACCTGTGGTGCCACCGCATCGCGAAGGAAATCAACCAGGTCGCCGAGCTGGTGGCGGTGCTGGTGGACGAGAACATGACGGTGGCCGCCGGTGGCACCATCTACGACGACAAGGGCAAGGTGCTGAAGACGTACGAGGGCCGCCTGCCCGCGGTGCTGGAGTTCGACGTGCCCGAGGGCGCGGAGAGCTTCACCCTGGAGGTGAACGGCCAGCGCTTCACCCAGCCGCTGCCGGATGAGGACCACCACGAGGAAGACGAGGACCATCACTGATGGCTGGCCACGAAGTCATCGTGCGTCCGTTCTCGGACGTGCATCGGATGGGGAACAAGGTGGTGGCCACGCTGCTGCATGACCCCACGGTGGAGGGGCTGGACGTGGCCCTCTACATGGATGGCTCGGCGAGCATGGAGGACGAGTACGGTCCTCGCGGTGTGCTGGCCAAGCTGGCTCCGGTGAAGAACCTGGTCGAGCCGCAGATGCGGTGGATGCTGGAGTACCTGGCCAGCAAGGACCGCGACGGGCAGGTGCGCGTGGCGTACTGGGCCACCGGGGATGGCAGCCAGTTGGAGGAAGTGGGGCTGCTGTCGGCGGTGCAGGCCAAGGACTTCCGCTTCCCGGGGCCGAGGGCCTACGGCAAGGCCACGGTGATGTTGCCGGTGCTGCGCGACTTCGTGGCGCACATGAAGCAGCAGGTGCAGACGGGCGCGCGGCGCGGGCTGGCGGTCATCATCACCGACTCGCAGTTGTCGGACGGCAACGACGTGCGGGCCTATGCCACTCAGGTGGCGAAGGAAATCGCGGCGGGCCGGCTGCCTCGGATGAGCTTCGTCTTCGTCGGCGTGGGCGACCAGGTGGACGAGGAGCAGATGGAGGAGATCTCCCACGAGACGTATCCGGGCGTGGGCCACCTGTGGTGCCACCGCATCGCCGACCGCATGGAGGAGATGGCGGAGCTGGTGGCGGTGCTGGTGGACGAGACGATGACGGTGGCTGCTGGTGGCACCGTCTACGACGAGCAGGGCAAGACGCTGAAGTCGTACGAGGGTCGGCTCCCCGCGGTGCTGGAGTTCGACGTTCCTCCGGAGTGCAAGGCGTTCACCCTGGAGGTCGCGGGGCAGCGCTTCACGCAGCCGATTCCCGAGGAGCACGAGGACGAGGACCACCACGAGGAGGAGGCCGAGCCCGTGCGTGCTCCGACTCCCGCCCCCGCCCCTGCCCGCAAGCACGGCGGACACCGCCACTAGGTTTCAGCTTCAGGAAGAAGACGCCATGTCCGAGCAGAAGAAGACCGATGCCCAGGCCGACCACGTCCACGGACCGGACTGCAAGCATGACCACGGACATGGCCACGGGCCGTCCCTCGCGGCGGTGAAGCCGGCCGCCGCGAAGCCCGTGCTGAAGGGATTGAAGATCATCGGCCCCAAGCGCGAGGAGAGGCACGTCCACGGGCCGGGGTGTACGCATGACCACGCCTCGCACGGTGGCGACGCGCATCAGCACGGGCATGACTCCGCGCACGGTGCCGATGCGCATCAGCACGGCCCCGATTGCAAGCACGACCACGCGCGCGGTGGCGATGAGCATCAGCACGGTCCAGGGTGCTCACACGACCACGGACAGGCCGCCGCGCATGAGCACGGAGCCGGGTGCGACCACGACCACGGCGACCACGGGCATCACCACCACCACCCGAAGCCGAAGCGAGTACGACCACCGGGCTACCGCTCGGCGGAAGGCGGAGGAGTCGCGCTCCAGCTCGACCTGGAGGACGCGCTACCGGGCGAGACGGATGACGCGGGCCGCTTCCAGAAGTTGGAAGCCGCGCTCGAGGCGCACCACGGCGTCATCGACGTGCACCTGCGCCGGGACCAGGGCTACGCGGAGGTCTGCCTCCACTACAACCCCGGACTGGTGAACGCGGCGGCGCTGCTCGCGACGGTGAAGCGCACGGGTGAGCAGGTGGCGAAGCGGTACAAGAGCCACACGTGGTTCGTGCGAGGGATGAGTTCAGCCGACTCGGCGACGGCCATCGAGCACGGGCTCGGCAAGCTCCCGGGCGTGCTGTCCGCGAACGTGGCGTATGCCAGTGAGCGACTCGTCGTGGAGTACGACAGCGAGGACATCTCGCTGAAGGGCATCGAGACCGGAGCGAAGAAGCTCGGCTACACGCTGGAGGTGCCGAGCCACGGCCATGCGTGTTCGCACCATGCGCACGGAGGCGGCCTGGCGCCGCTCCTGGAGATGCCGCTGGTGGTGGCCTCGGGGGTGCTGCTCGTCGCGGGGTGGCTGATGGAGCGCTTCGCGCCCGTGCCCGCATTGGTACCCACCATCGTGTGGGCGCTGTCCATCCTGAGTGGCGGGTTCTTCGCCATCCGGGGTTCGGTGAAGTCGCTGCTCCAACTGCGCATCGACATCGAGACGATGATGGTGGTGGCCGCGCTGGGAGCCGCGGTGCTGGGTTCCTGGTTCGAGGGCGCCTTCCTTCTCTTTCTGTTCAGCGCGGGTCACGCGCTGGAGCACAGGGCGATGGACCGTGCGAGGCGCTCCATCGAGTCGCTCGGTGCGCTGCGTCCCGAGGTGGCCCGGGTGCGCCGGGGTGGCGAGCTGGTGGAAGTGCCCGTCGCGCAGGTGCTGCGAGGAGACCGCGTCGTCGTCCGTCCGGGAGACCGCGTTCCGCTGGACGGCATCATCCGAGAGGGAAAGAGTTCGCTGGAGCAGGCCGCCATCACTGGCGAGTCCATGCCTGTCCCCAAGAAGCCTGGGGACGAGGTGTTCTCCGGAACGGTCAACTGCGAGGCGCTGCTGGAAGTGGAGGTCACGCGGCTCTCCTCGGAGTCGGTGCTCGCGCGCGTGGTGGACATGGTGGCCGAGGCCGAGGCCCAGAAGGGTCCGAACCAGCGCTTCGCGCAGCGGCTGGAGCGCACTTTCGCCCCGCTGGTGATGATTGGCGCGGTGGTGTTCCCCGTGGTGCTCGTGTTGATGGGGATGCCGCTCAAGGAGGCGATTCTGCGCGCGGTGTCCCTGCTCGTCGCCGCGTCTCCGTGTGCGCTGGCCATCTCCACGCCGTCGGCCGTGTTGTCTGCGGTGGCGGCGGCGGCGCGAGGTGGAGTGCTCATCAAGGGCGGCATCTACCTGGAGCTGCTCGGGAAGGTGAATGCCATGGCCTTCGACAAGACGGGCACGCTCACGGTGGGCAAGCCGAAGCTGCTCAGCACGGCGCCGGCTGCGGGCGTGACGGACGAGGAGCTGCTCGGGACGGCGGCGGCGGTGGAAGCGCTCTCGGCGCATCCGTTGGCGCACGCCGTGGTGGAGGCCGCGTCCGCGAGGGGCATCCAGGCCCCGGCCGGAAGCGACATGGAGGCCATCCACGGCAAGGGTCTGCGAGCGAAGGTGGGTGACGCGCTGGTGGACGTGGGCAGCCTCGCGCTGTTCGAAGGGGACACTGTTCCCGCCGACATCAAGGCGCAGGTGGACCGGCTGGAGGAGGCGGGGCAGACGACGATGGTGGTGCGCAAGGCGGGACGCTACCTCGGAGTGCTTGGGGTTGCGGACACCGTGCGCGCGGGAGCACGGCATGTCATCGAGACGCTCAAGCAGCAGGGCATCACCCGGACGGTGATGCTGTCTGGAGACAATGCGAGGGTCGCGAAGTCCATCGCCGCGCAGGTGGGGCTCGACGAAGCGCGAGCGCCGATGATGCCCGCCGACAAGGTGACAGCCGTGCGTGCGATGGGGCGTCAGGGCTCGGTGGCCATGGTGGGCGACGGAGTCAACGACGCGCCCGCACTCGCCGCTGCGGCAGTGGGCGTGGCGATGGGCGGAGCGGGCTCCGACGCTGCGTTGGAGACGGCGGATGTAGTGCTGATGAGCGACGACCTGTCCCGTCTACCCTTCGCATTGGGACTGGCGCGTCAAGCCACGGCGGTGATGAAGCAGAACCTGGTCATCGCGCTGGGCATTAGCGCCGTGCTCATCATCGCGACCCTCTTCGGCCTGACGCAGATCAGCCACGCGGTGGTGTTGCACGAGGGAAGCACGCTGCTCGTCGTCGCCAACGGCCTGCGACTGCTCGCCGTCAGGCCCAAGGTGATGGGCTCAACGCCCTTGCCTTCGATGGGAATCCAGCCCGCGCCCCAGTGAGCCAAAGGAGGCTGGACTCTTCTCTCCAGCCTCCTCCGTTCTTCACGATGGCAGTGCCTGAATGCGAGCAGCAGGACGCCGGCGATACGGAGCAACAGGCGCCACATTCGCTACTGAGAGCAACGCAGGGCTTCTTGTTCCTTAGCTCTTCAAGGAACTCAATGCCAGTCTTGAGGTGTACGCGGACGGCGTGCGCTGTAACACCATTCCCCGCGCTCCGTTGAGCGCTTCCTCCCAGAGCAGGGCACGATGGACACTGCCCCAGGTACGCCGTCGACTTCAGCCCCTGCTGATGCGCCGCATCGGCCACTGCCCGCTCTGCCTACGTCACATCAGCGCTCGCGTCCCGCCTCGCGGAGCCTCCCGCATCTGATCAAGTAGCATCTGGATGGATAACTGGGAATGACCGCCTAAGCATTGGCAACCACCCACGCGAACCAGCATCTGCAACAATCATTCTGGCGAACGACTCCTCGGTCGCCGAATCAACACCGTCAAACTGGAGATCGAACAAGTGGCCAGTCAATCGATGCAGAGTCTCATTGCAGTCACTCAGTCGCAGAGAATCATGATCACCATAAAACTCCCGAACAGTAACGGTTATTCGATTAGCATACGCAAGATAAACCAAAACCCTATCACCCGTCGACATCCCAACAATTAAGCGCCTGCACTCTTCCGCACCACCCATCACAGATCACCCCTAAACACAACAGAAGTCCTCGCCCCTTAGAGCATTCCAGTCTCACCCTCGCCGCGAAAGTGACTGAACGTCGTAACCATGCTCAAGAAGAGCTTTCAGTCTCCTATTTCCAACCAATTGACGCAGCAGCCAAGAACTCCTTCGTCCCTTCAAAACAACAGCCGCATTCATCCCGACTGGAGCACACCTTCCGAGGTCTGCATGCGCGCCGCAACCACTGCCCTGCCGAAGCCGGAGAGCTTGCCTGCTGACGACAGCAGGTCTGTCCGCGACGAACGAAGCAGGGTGTCACGACTCTCGGCTCCCACCCAGCCGCTCCAGGAAGTCTTCACCCGCTTCTCGAATGTCAGGATCATCATGGGCGGCTGCCTCTTTCGCGACCTGCAACGTCAGGGCACGATCAAGTTCCTCATACAACTCCAGGATGCGCTGCCACTCATCATAGTCACCAGCCTTGAGGAGGGTGGGACATCCTGCTTCAGGCGCTCAATCACCCACGCTCTTGGGAGCGAAAGAATCGCCTTTCTGAACCATCCCACCGCTCCGTGGCCGAAACTCGCAAAGTGCAGGAGCGTTGGAAATAACTCTTGGAGTTCAGCCAAGGAGAGCGACTCCAACATGCGGACCGCAGTGTTATCAACGCGCCTGCTCAGTGCAAGGCGAATCAATCCAGCCCTGTCGACGCCCTTGGCCAAGAAGACTCGGCTCGCGTCACCAAAGCGGCGGTGTGCGTCCACGAGCTGCGCCCATATCAGCCGGTCCTGTTCACTCAGTTTGTTGCTCATCGCTTTGTGTCACCCATCAACCGCCATCCCATCCTCCGAGACCGCATGCGCTCAATGTAGTCCAGCGACATCGCCCCTCGTCGCGGGAAGGACGCGCCTCACCCGAGTCTCCACTCGGCTACCATCCTCCCATTCCTCATGGGAACAGTCACGACAACGCAGGAAGAGGCGTCGCGCATCATCCGATAAAGCCACCATGATACGCATCGGCCCTCCACAGTTTCGACAGTCCCTGACAGACCACACCGTCACCATATCCAGCAGCGTGTCGCTGAGAGCCATCGCAACGGACTCCATGGACTTCGGCGCGACCGAAGACAGCCGAGCCAGTTCCAAGTCCAAGCGTATCTCTGGACTCTTTGACAGGTACCGACTCGGGTCCAGACGAGCCAACACCGCAAGCCCGCTCTCCTCCAGCAACTCGGCCCCGAAGTCCTGGGTATGTCCGATGACCCATGAGGACAGGCGCCGATAGTAGTCTTCGAAACCCACGATCACGGAAGGACGGACCACCTCTTCGAGGAGTTCCTTCCAAAAGCGAGCGGCTCTTTGCGCACTGGCCTTCATGCATCCTCTTGCTCGCCAAGAAAGCCCTCGAAGCTCACGTCGTAGCCTCCCCTTGGTCCACGCACGAGCACCACATCTCTACAACACAAGCGGAAACCAGCCGCCGCATCAAGTATCAAGCCATCTTCGCTGCTCCCCGCTTCGCGTGCCGAGTCCCCAGCCAAAACCATCAGGGCGGATGGCCCCCAGGCAAATGGCCCCTGAATCTGCTGGCATCCGACACCAACGACGTAGAGATCTTCCGACATCTCGGAATGCGATAATCGGATCGCCATTAGCCGATGGCCGGCGTGGTACATCCAGACCACGACCTCCCCGCCTCGCCATTGGCTGAGAGCCGTCTCCCAATCTTCTGGCTGAATGATGGTCTTCATACTCGACCCAGCGACATGTGGAGAGCTCACTGCCCCAGCCAAGGGCGCAGCAACTCGTTGAACTGATCATCGGAGAGCTTCCCGGTGCCCACACGCGACCAGGCACCCGACTCAATCAGGATACGCAGGGGGATGTGGGGAAATGCTCTCTTGAGATAGAAGACAATTACCGTCTGCGAGAGACTTCCCGTGAGTCGTTCCAACAAGGCAGCCAGCTCCACCGCCGAGAGCCCCTCTCCCTCGGTTCGAAGTGCCGCCAAAACCACCTCGTCATTCATGTCGTGACCTCCGCAACTGTCTGACTGAGGTCGTCCCTCATCGCTCGTCGTAACCTGCCAACCCCAGCAGGTGCCGATTCGCTCACTCCAGGGCATCGAGAACCTGCTTTGCATCCGCTGCAAAAGCGGCGTCATCGACTGATACCACTTGAGCAAGCACACGCTTGGCGGCATCAAGAGAACTCGAACTACCGGAACGAAGCGCTCTGCGCAACTCGGCGCTCGCCAGTTCATCGCCAAGCAGTCGGAACAGCAGTGTTTTCGTCCACTCTGGTGCTTGCACGCACAGCCGGTCCAGCACCTCGACAAATGCGCGCACCTGCGCGGCCACATCGAATGACTCCAGAAGATGCACAAGCCCGTGCATCACCTCCAGATGTCTCGCGGCATCATCGAAAGCCAGATGCATCTCCACCAGATGAGCTTCAGCATCGGACGCAGAAGACAAGAACTCCAGCGCCCCTTCGAAACGCACGACCTCTTCGCGCTTTCGCATCAGACGGCTTTCCAGCAGCACACGAACAGCCTCTTCAGTACCCATCCCTATCCCCCCCCCCTGTGCCAGGGAAGTTGTCGCCTCAGCCGCAGAGCTGAGCACCCCATGAGGACAAATTCGCGCACCATGCACTCAAACTGGGGATGCCCTTTGTCGGTGGCCATCCCACCCCTAACTCTAGTTAGGTCCCCTTAGGCCGAAGCTTCCTCCGACAACATTACGTCCTGCAAGTCCCCCCATCTAAACCAACGATCTCGATTCTCGCACGACGTCAGGAGGCACGCCTGAGGTCGGCTCGGCGCAGGGATGGACAGGCAGAGCGCTGTGCATTCCGCGCGTTGAGGTAGGCATGTACCCGCACCATGAGC
>NZ_JABUMQ010000099.1:0-31866 GCF_013336645.1 Myxococcus sp. CA039A
GGGTTGTTGCCCCTGCCCTCTCTCCGAGCGATCGACATGCCGCCAGGTCGCTCGGCACCCAGGCCGCGTCTACTCGGAACGGGCTGCCGGAGAGGCCTCGAGGACAAGGTCCGACATGACCCACCCGCTCTGGCGTCCCCTTGATACCCTGGAACCCTGGCAGACAAACTGTTAGCAGGCCGAGCGTCGGCCCTCCTGACTGCTCGCGGCGACAACGCGGTAGAAAGAGGGCCCCGCCAGATGTTCACATGCCACCGCGCGCTGCGAGTAGGGCCGCACCGCGCGCGTTTCGAGACACCCGCCCGAGCCCCATCAGGACTTCCGCCTCTGAATGAATGACTCGCTAGAGACCCTCCTCGCCGACGGAATCATCGAGGCCGTCATCGGCCAGTTGAAGACCGGTAAGGAAGCGGAGGTGTGGCTGGTTCAGCACTCCGGGCAGGTGGTCGCAGCCAAGTTGTACAAGCAGCGCCACGAGCGGAACTTCCGCAACAACGTGGGCTATCGGGAAGGGCGCGAGGTGCGCAACTCCCGGACGCGCCGCGCCATGGAGAAGGGCAGCCGCTTCGGGCAGGCCGCTTCCGAGGAGGCATGGAAGAGCGCCGAGGCCGACTCGCTCTACAAGTTGCACGCCCAGGGCGTGCGCGTGCCGACGCCGGTGATGTTCTACGAGGGCATCCTGCTGATGGAGCTGGTGCTCGACGCGCAGGGACAACCCGCGCCCCGGCTGGTGGAGGCTCCTCCGGCGACGCCCGAGGAAGCGCAGGCGATGTACGTGGACCTGCGGGCCCAGGTGGTCAGCATGCTGTGCGCCGACCTCATCCATGGGGACCTGTCGCCCTACAACATCCTGATGGGCTACCTGGGGCCCACCATCATCGACTTTCCGCAGACTATCGCCGCCGCGCGCAACAACCGCGCGGAGTTCTACTTCCGGCGCGACCTGGACAACGTGCGCGAGTTCCTCGCGGGCATCGCGCCCTGGTTGCACGGTGCCGGGGGCGACACGAGCGAAATCTGGAGCGCGTACACGCGGCGTGAGCTCACGCCCTCGTTCGTTCCCTCCGGCAGCTTCCGCGAGGCGCCGCGTCGCAATGGTAGCGCGGGCCGGGGAGCGAGCCGCCCCGTCCATGCGCAGCCGGTGGAAGCGCCCCCAGAGGCGCCCATGACGCCCGAGGAGGCCGAAGAGGCGGAGCTGCGCGCGCTGGAGGCATTGGTGCTCCGGCAGGGTGGTGGTGAGCGGAGCAAGCCTCCCGCGGCCCCAGCGCCGCGAGGCGGACGCCGCGGGCCCGGTCGGTCGCCGCCGCGTTCCGGAGGCAATCGCCCGAATGCTCCCGCTTCGGCGCCGCGAACGGGTGGCGCTGGCGATCAGCGAAATGCCGCGCGCCCGCCGCAGGGTGGTCAGCACTCGGGTGGACCGCGCTCGGCGCCCGCTGAGCAACGCAATGGGAGTTCACGCGCGCCTCAGGTCGAGCAGCGCAATGGGAGCACTCGCGCGCCTCAGGTCGAACAGCGCAATGGGAGCCCTCGCTCGCCTCAGGTCGAGCAGCGCAATGGGAGCCCCCGCTCGCCTCAGGTCGAACAGCGCAACGGGAGCCCGCGCTCCGTGCCGGGTGAACAGCGCAACAGCAGCCCTCGCTCGGCTCAGGTCGAACAGCACAACGGGAGCCCGCGCGCTCTCCAGTTCGAGCAGCGCAACGGAAGCCCACGCTCGCCGCAGGTTGAACAGCGCAACGGAAGCCCGCGCTCCGCGCCGGATGAGCAGCGCAACGGAAGCCCCCGCTCGCCTCAGGTCGAACAGCGCAACGGGAGCCCGCGCTCCGCGCCGGATGAGCAGCGCAACGGGAGCCCGCGCTCCGCGCCGGGTGAGCAGCGCAACGGAAGCACGTTATCGCCTCAGGTCGAGCAGCGCCGCGGAAGCACGCGCTCCGCGCCGGGTGAGCAGCGCAGCGGAAGCACGCTCTCGCCTCAGGACGAGCAGCGCCACGGAAGCACGCGCTCCGCGCCGGGTGAGCAGCGCAGCGGAAGCACGCTCTCGCCTCAAGACGAGCAGCGCAGCGGTGGTCCGCGAGGCACGAGTGATCCGCGCAACGGCGGTCCCCGTGACGCTCAAGGAGAGCCCCGCAACGGTCGGGCGGCTCGCGCGTCGGGGGACTCACGCAGCGGAACCCCGCGTGCCTCGGACGAGTTGCGCAACGCAGAACCTCGCTTCTCGGATGACTCGCGCAACGGGAACACTCGGGCTTCGGACGCTCCGCGCGGCGGCCACCCTCGTGCCTCGGACGAGTCGCGCAATGGCGGCTCTCGCGGCTCGGCGGAATCACGCAACGGAACGCCTCGCGCTTTCGATGGCGAGCAACGGAACGGCAACGGCTCCCGCACCGCGGATGAATCGCGCAACGGCAGCCCGCGCACCCGCTCCAGCGAGCAGCACTCCGCCCCGGGCGAACACCACCGGGCCCCGAGAGAACAGTCCGGAGTGGACAACACCCGCCCGGCTTCGGGAGAGCAGCGCCGTGGCTCCTCACGTTCCGCGCAGGGCGAGCAGCGCGACGGAGGCCCCCGGTCCGCACAGGGAGACTCACGCAGCGGCCCACGCGCCCCCCAGGGGGACGCCCGCAACGGCACGCCTCGTGAGCAATCCTCCGCGCCAAACGGCCGTCACGGCAACGAGGTCCAGGCTGGCGCCGAAAGCCCCTTCCCCGAGTCGCGGCAGCGACCTGCCCGGAACGAGCAGCGAGGTGGCAATCGGGGCAACGGCAGGGCCTCACTGCCTGTCGTGGAGGCCCGCCCCGAGACGAACGCACCTGATGCCAATCCCGGCGGCAACACGCTGCGAGAGCCTCGGCAGAATGGGCCCGGCCCCCGGCAGCAACGCTCCGCTCCGAACCGGGGCGGCGGCTCCCGTGCTCCTCGCGGCGGTCCCCAGGTGAGCTACGTCGCTCGCAACAACAACCCTTCGGACTCGGGCCCGACGGAAACGGGTTCCTGACCACCCCGTAGGACCCAGGCCCGGTGAGCACTTCACGTCACCGGGCCCGTCTCCACTCCTGCGATACAGAGCAGCACCCGCTCACCCGACGCGAACGACCACCTTCCCGAAGTGGGCGCCGCTCTTGAGGTGATGGAACGCCGCCACCGCCTCGTCGAAGGCGAAGACGCGGTCCACCACGGGACGGACCGAGTGCTGCGAGAAGGCACGCACCAGCGCCTCGAAGCCCTGGCGATGCCCCACCAGGATTCCCTGCACGCGAAGGTTCTGCATCAGGATGGACGTCAGCGGCACGGCGCCCGAGCCACCGCTCAGCACGCCGATGACGGACACCGTGCCCCCGGGCCGCACCGCGCGCAGTGACTTCTCGAACGTCCCGGCCCCACCCACCTCCACGACGTGGTCCACGCCCGCGTTCCCGGTGAGCGCCCGCGCCGCCTTGTCCCAGTCCGGCGTCGTCACGTAGTTGATGAGGTCGTGCGCTCCCAGCGCGCGCGCTCGCTCCAACTTGTCGTCGCGACTGGAAGTGATGATGACGCGCGCGCCCAGCAGCTTCGCGATCTGCAGCGCGAAGATGGAGACGCCGCCGGTGCCCTGGAGCAACACCACGTCTCCTGCCTTCAACGCGCCATAGGTCACCAGCGCGCTCCACGCCGTGAGCGCCGCGCACGGCAGCGTCGCCGCCTCCTCGTCCGACAGGTACGCGGGCGTGAGCATCACCCCGTCCTCGTGCAGCACCATCGTGTCGCCCAGCGCGCCGTCCAGCGGCCCCCCCAGCGTGTGCTGCTGCGCCGTGCGCGTCGGCTCACCCGCGGGCCACGCCTGCGAGAACAGGCCCATCACCCGGTCTCCCGGCTTCACGCGCGTGACGCCCTGCCCCACCGCGTCCACCACCCCCGCGCCGTCCGAGTTGGGAATCAGCGGCAGCTTCTGCCTCGGGTTGTAGCGGCCTTCCACCATCATCAGGTCGCGGTAGTTGAGGCTCGTCGCCTTCACCCGCACCCGCACCTGGAACGGGCCCGGCTCGGGGTCCGGCCGCTCGCCCAGCACCAGCTTGTCCAACCCGAATCCGCCTCGAATTTCATAGGCCCGCATGGGTCGGGTTCTACCGCGCCCACGCCCCAGAGTGGGAGTCGCGCTCGCACACGGAGGGCGCCTACACTCCCCGCCTCATCGTGAACGCCCTCTTCCTCATCTGCGCACTGCTCGCCTCCGCGCCCGGCCCTCGCTTCCCCCAGGGCACCGCGCGCATGGAGGTTGGCCCCGCGCCGCACGGGCTCCCCGACTGGAGCGTCCAGCGCTGCGCGGAGTGCCACGCACCCCAGGTCGAGGCCTGGAAGCGCAGCGGCCACGCCACCGCGCGCACGGATGATGTCTTCCAGGTCGCCATCACCGAGGACCGGCCCGCCTGGTGTGTCCAGTGTCACGCCCCGCTCGCGCGGAACCTCGAGCGCGGCGCGCTTCCCACGGGCAGCCCTCCCGAGGAGCACGGCGTCACCTGCGCGGGCTGTCACGCCCCCCTCGGTGACGCGAAGGCCGCCCCCGCGATGCCCTGCGCGGGCTGTCACCAGTTCGGCTTCCCGGTGCTCCAGGGCGATGGCCAACGCGTCCGGCTTTCCGACACCCAGTGGCAACAGGACACCGTGGGCGAATGGACCCGGTGGCGCAAACAGACGGGCGACACGCGCCACTGCACGAGCTGTCACATGCCTCGCGGCGACCACGGACTGGGCGGCACCCGTCGCACGGAGTCCCTCAAGGCCGCGCTCGTCGTGGAGGCCGTGGACGGCGCGCTCCTGCTCTCCACGCGCGACGTGGGCCACGCCTTCCCCTCCGGTGACGTCATGCGCTGGGTCAGCGTGGAGGTCTCGGACCATCCCCTCTTCGAGTCCTCGCGCACCGTGGCCACGCTGGGCCGTCGAATCGAAGTGCGCGCCTGGCCACCGGAGCCGCTGCCACACCTGGGCGCCGTCGAGGACACCCGGCTGGTTCCCGGCCCGCCTCGCCGCATCCGCATGCCCGCGGGCGCGCGTTATGCCCGCGTCGTCTACCACCTGGTGTCCCGTGAGCAGGAAGACTCGGGACTCTATCCCCCGGGGCTCTCACAGCTGGTGCTGTGGGCCGCGCCCCTTCCCTCGACCCGAACACCTATGGAGCGCAAGCCATGATTCTCCTGTCGCTCATCCTCGCCGCCGCGCCGCCGGTCCTCCTGGAGCCCGACGCGGGCACCGCCCACCGCCTGCATCCCCGCCGCGTGACGGCGTCCTCCTTCCTGGAGAACGGCTGGAACAAACACGCCCAGAACTACCTCCCCCTCTACGTCGCCGACGATGACCCGGCCACCGCCTGGGTGGAGGGCGCCAAGGGACGCGGCGAGGGCGAGGCCATCGAGTGGTGGGGCCCGGAGCTGACGCGCGCGAAGTCCTTCCGCGTCTTCCTGCGCAACGGCTACCAGAAGACGGACAAGCTCTACCGGGCCAACGCCCGTCCCAAGGGTTTGAAGCTGGAGCCGCTCGTCCAGGGCGAGACGGGGCCGCAGACGACGGGCACCGCCGTGGAGGTGGAGCTGAAGGACGTGCTCGGCTGGCAGGAAATCCCCCTGCCCGTGCCCGGCAAGGTCCAGGGCGTGCGACTCACCCTCGTGTCCACCTATCCCGGCGCGTCGTACGACGACACCTGCCTGAGCGACCTGCGCGTCTACGTGGAGGGCGAGGACCCCTACAAGGCGGAGATGGAGACGGCCGCCTTCGAGCAGGTGCGCGCCTACGCGTACGAGCGGAAGATGGCCGCCGCGCGCAACGACACACAGGCGAAGCTGGAGTGGGCGCCTCGCTACAAGACCGAGGACCTCTTCATCCAGAAGAACACCGAGAAGCAGCAGGAGGTCTTCTACCAGACGGAGCGCACCCCCACGAAGTGGCTGGCCCAGGTGAAGGTGAAGGACTCCTACAAGGCGGAGTTGGCTCGCGCGAAGGCCGCGGCGGCGCTGTTCGACCGCGCCAGCCTGAACCTGGACGGCGACAAGTCCGAGGCCCGCTCGAAGTGGGTTCGCGTGAGGCCCGCGCTGCTGCGCCCGCAGAAGGCCGCCGCCAGTTCGGCGCTGTCCTCCATGGATGACCCGGGACTCGTGCGGGTCGCCGGCCTGCTGCACCTGGCGGACGCGTCCTTCTTCGAGTCCGACGCCACCCAGGCCCAGATGCGCGCGAAGATCGCCAGCACCCACAAGGCCGAGTCCCGCGCGCTCGCCGCCTGCGTCAAGCAGTGTGAAGCGGACCGCAAGGGCCGGACGCTCTCCGAGCCCGAGGAGATCTGCGGCTGCGATGAACAGTGCATGGGCTGCATGGGTGACCGGGAGCCCGAGCTGAGCACCCGGAGCGAGCAGCTCAAGCACCAGCTCACCGGTGGCGAGTACGTCCAGGGCTCGCTCGCCCAGCCCACCGCGTTCCTGCGCGGCCTCAGCGAGGAGAACGGCAGCCGCGAGTCGTGGATCTCCTTCCGCCAGACGCTCGTCACCTACTCGGGCGAGAAGGCCGACACGGTGCTCGTCTTCGGAAACCGGAACGCGGAGGACGGCGGAGAGCCCGTCTTCGTGCACGTGCTCGACTGGAGCGAGTCCGGGGGCAAGGCGAAGCTGAGCGCCATCACCACCTTCATCATCGGCCTCGAGTCGGTGCGCGTGCTTCGCTACCGTCCCGCCACCAACGCCTGAGCCTCCAGTCGCGCCACGGCCTGCCGGGGGGTGAGGATGACGAAGGGCATCCCCTGTCGGTCCGACATCGACAACACGCGCTTGTCCTTGCTCACGAGCCACGCCGCCCCCGCGCGGGCGGCCAGGAGGAGGAACTTCTGGTCGTCGCGGTCCCTGCAACGAGGCAGCTCCAGCGAAGGCCCTGACGCGTCCGGCGGGAGCACCTTCACGCGAGCCCGGTAGCGTTCCAGGGCCGTCCTCCGGCCCTCCAGGTCTCGTCCCGGCAGGAAGTGGCGCGACGCCAACACGAAGCCCAGCTCCGCCAGCGTCGCGTCCTCCGCCCACGCCTCCAGCGCGCCCGCCTCCAGCGCAGTGTGGAGCACGCGCAGCGCGGGGTCCTCGAAGACGTACAGGTCCAGGACGACGTTGGTGTCGAGCACCACGGGGAGCGGAGGCGTCAATGGGGACATTCGGGTTCCTGGAGGCTGCGGTATGCTCGCCCGGCACTGCGTGAGGGGTGGATGGAACTACAGCTTTTGAAGTGTCCTGGCTGCGGCGCGAAGCTTCCACCCCCGTCCTCACCGAATGGCATCCTCACCTGCGACTACTGCGGTGCCATGGTGTCCGCGAAGGGCGCGGCTGTCTGGCCCAAGCCCGCTCGCCCCGCGGACGACCCTCTCTTCGCTCCGGACCGACCCCGCGTCACGGTGGCGAACACGCGCTACGTGCTGCTCGGGCGCCTGGGCCGAGGCGACGGCAGTGACGTGTTCCTCGCGCGACGCGACTCCCGCATCACCGAGCTGGTGGTGCTCAAGGTGGCCCGCGCGCTCGACGACAAGGACTTGCTCGCCCGCGAGTACGAGGTGCTGGAGGACCTGCAGCGCACCGACGCCCAGGGCGCAGAGTACTTCACCCGCCTGCTCCCCCAGCCCGTGGCGCGAGGCACCGCGAAGGACCCGGAGGGCATCGCTCGCGCGGCGCTGGTGTACCGGTGGACGAGCGGCTTCCAGCACACCTTCTCGGAGGTGCGTGAGGTGTACTCCGATGGCGTCGACCCACGCGCCGCGGTCTGGATGTGGAAGCGCGCGCTGGAGCTGCTGGGCTTCGTGCATCGCGCGGGCTACGTCCACGGCGCGGTGCTGCCGCCCCACCTGCTCCTCCACCCCAGGGACCACGGGCTGATGCTGGTCGGCTGGTCCAGCGCCGTGCGGCACCGCTCGTTCCAGTCCCTGCCCTCCACCAGCGCCTCGCACCGCGACTTCTATCCCGACACACTGTGGAATGGAGGCGTGCCCACTCCGGAGACGGACGTGGCGATGTGCGCGCGCTCCATCACCTGGGTCCTCGGTGGAGACCCGGCAACGGGCTCGGTGCCGTCCCGCGTGCCAGCGCCCCTGGCGGAGCTGCTGCGCGCGCAGCATTCGGGGCGGAGTGGCCTGGACGTCGATGCGTGGAGCGTGAAGGAGCAGGTCTCCGCCGCCGCGCAGGAGTCCTTCGGTCCGCCGAGTTACGTTCCCTTCACCCTGCCTGGGTGGCGTTGAGCGCGGCCTGGCCGTGCGAGGAAGGAGAGTCGAGCCATGGGTTACGGGAGCTACAGCCACGCGGCACATGCGGCATTCACACGGGCCCGTGAGGAGATACCCGTGCAGCGCGTCTTCCGACAGGAGCGCTGTCACCCGCTGATGGACCCGCACGGCGTGAAGTGGCGGGAGAGTCGCGACAGCGAGGCGCATTCCAAGTCCCTGGGCATCGTCTTCGCCCTCGACGTCACGGGCTCCATGGGCTCCATCCCGGAGCTGCTCGCCCGGCGCCGGCTGCCTGACTTCATGAAGTCCCTGATGGACGTGGGCATCCCGGACCCCCAGGTCCTCTTCATGGCGGTGGGCGACGCGAACAGCGACCACGCTCCGCTCCAGGTGGGCCAGTTCGAGTCCTCCGAGCGGCAGATGGACCAGTGGCTGACGTCCAGCTACCTGGAAGGCGGCGGCGGCACGCCCGGCACCGAGTCCTATGAGCTGGGCATGTACTTCGCCGCGCGCCACACGGACCTGGACTGCTGGCGCAAGCGCAAACACCGGGGCTACTTCTTCATGACGGGCGACGAGCGCCCCTATGGGTATGTCTCTCGCAAGCAGGTGAGGTCCCTCATCGGCGACACACTCGACGAGGACCTGCCCGTGCGACAGGTGGTGGAGGAGCTCCAGGTCGGCTTCGAGCCGTTCTTCCTCATCCCGGACCTGGCCCGACGCCGCAACTGCGAGCGCGACTGGCGGGAGCTGCTCGGAGACCGCGTCATCTGCATGGAGGACCCCACCGACACGGTGGATGTGGCGGCCAGTCTCGTGGGCCTGTGCGAGGGCGCAATCCCAGACCTGGACGCGCTGGCCCGACATCTGGAGAAAGGCGGACTGGAGCGACCCCGACGCGGCGCCGTCATCCGCGCGCTCACGTCCTTCGCCGCGACGCTGGGGCGCGATGGCACGCCACAGCCTCGCCTGGAGGATGAGCCGCTGCCCACCAACGACGCCAACTCCGGCCACCGCCGCATCCCTCGCGACGAGCGATGAAGGCGCCCCGCGCGGCCCACGTCGTCGTCGACCTCGGCTTCGGCGACGCGGGCAAGGGCACGCTCACGGACTGGCTGGTGCGGCGCCACGGCGCCCAGCTCGTCGTGCGCTTCAACGGAGGCGCCCAGGCGGGCCACAACGTCGTCACCGATGACGGCCGGCACCACACCTTCTCCCAGCTCGGCGCGGGCACCTTCGTCCCTGGCGTGGCCACGCACCTGGCGCACTCCACCGTCTTCCATCCACTGGCCCTCCACGTGGAAGCGCAGTACCTCGCGGAGCGCGGTGTCCCGGACGCCCTGTCGCGCGTGACGGTGAGCGAGCGCGCCCGCGTCATCACCCCGTTCCATCAAGCGGCCGGACGGCTGCGCGAGCTGGGCCGGGGCGCGCGGCGGCATGGCACCTGCGGCGTGGGCGTGGGCGAGACGATGCGCGACGCGCTCGCGCATCCGGAGGCCGCCGTCCTCGCGGCAGACTTGTGTCGACCCGACGTCCTCACCAGGAAGGCCCGCGCCGCGCAGGAGCGACTTCGCGCGGAGCTGGCCGAGGTGCGGCGCGCCGCCATGGGCCATCCCGACTCCGCGCCCGAGCTGGGACTGCTGGAGGACTCCGACATCCCCTCGCGCTGGGTGGAGGCCGTGCGCGTCATCCATCCCGAGCAGCGCGTGGTGGGCGATGGCTGGCTCGGCCCCCGGCTGCGCGAGGGCCACACCGTCTTCGAGGGCGCGCAGGGCGTCCTGCTGGATGAGTGGCGCGGCTTCCATCCGCACACCACCTGGAGCACCTGCACCTTCGAGCCCGCCCTGGCCCTGCTGCGCGAGCAGGGCTTCGACGGGGACGTGCATCGACTCGGCGTGCTTCGCGCCTACGCCACGCGCCACGGCGAGGGCCCCTTGCCCACCGAGGAAGCATCGCTCGCGGCCCTGGTGCCCGAGCCTCACAACACCGCCGACGGCTGGCAGGGCGGCTTCCGCGTGGGCGGGTTCGACGCAGTCCTCGGACGCTATGCGCTCCAGGTCTGCGGCGGTGTGGACTCGCTCGCCCTGACACATGTGGACAGGCTTGGCCCGCACTGGCCCGTGTGCTCCGCGTACCACGCACCTCCCGGCACCGCGGAAGACGAGGCGCTCGTGGTGCGCGACGAGGCCGGGCGCGTCACGGCGCTGCGTCCCGGCGCGGCCCAGGACCTCGCATGGCAGGCGCGACTCACCGGGGCGCTCGCCCGCTGCACACCCGAGCGGACGACGCTTGCGCTGGGAGAGAGCGCCGACACCCGGACGCAGCGCTTCATCACCTGGGTGGAGGCGACCCTGGGCGTGCGCGTCTCCGTGACGTCACAGGGCCCCAGGGCCCGGGACAAGCGCTCCCGGGGCTGACGACGACAGGGCCTCCGGGCTAGCGTCCGGGCACATCGCGAGGTGCATTCGCGGTGTCTCCACCGAGGGGGTCTTTCAGTCATGGGTTACGGGAGTTACAGCCACAAGGCGCATGAGGCGATGACGAAGGCTCGCAGCGAGCTGCCGCCTCAGGAAGTGTTCAAGCAGCGCGCCTGCCATCCCCAGATGGACCCCTTGGGGGTGAAGTTCCGCGAGAGCCGCGACAGCGCGGCCCACCCGAACTCGCTCGCCGTCGTCATGGCGCTCGACGTGACGGGCTCCATGGGCAACATCCCCGAGAACCTCGCGCGCCAGACGTTCCCCTCGTTCATGAAGGACCTGATGGAGGCGGGCATCCCCGACCCGCAGGTGCTCTTCATGGCGGTGGGTGACGCGTTCTTCGACCGCGCCCCGCTCCAGGTCGGCCAGTTCGAGTCCTCCGAGAATCAGCTGGACCAGTGGCTCACCTGGATGTTCCTGGAGCGCGGCGGTGGCTCGAACCCCGGCGAGTCGTACGAGCTGGGCATGTACTTCGCCGCCGAGCACACCGCGATGGACTGCTTCGAGAAGCGCGGGAAGAAGGGCTACTTCTTCATGACGGGCGACGAGCCGGCCCTGGAGAACGTGTCCCTGACCCAGGTGAAGTCCCTCATCGGAGACACGCTCGACAAGGACATGCCCATCTACCAGGCCGTCGAGCGGCTGGAGCGGACGTTCCACCCGTTCTTCCTCATCCCGGACCAGCGGCGGAGGGGCTACTGCGAGGACTTCTGGCGCATCGTCATGGGCGACAGGGTCATCTGCATGGATGACGCGGTGGACACCTGCGACGTGGCCGCCGCGCTGGTGGCCCTCACCGAGCGCGCCGTCCCCCACCTCGACGCCATCGCCAAGCGCCTTCGGGACTCCGGCAAGCCCCCCGAGCGGGTGAAGGGCATCCTGCGGGCGCTGGAGCCCTGGGCCCAGAAGCTGCGAGCCACGACGTAGGACAGTGTCGGCCGAGGCTCTTTCCCACGGAGCCTCGCGCCGTGATACCCCGAAGCCGTGAGTGAATCCTTCGAACGGCTCGGACTGTCCAAGGCCACCCTCGGCGCCCTGCGCCGGGTGCGCTTCACGCAGCCCACCCCCATCCAATCCCAGGCGATTCCCCCTGCCCTCTCGGGCAAGGACATCATCGGCTGCGCGGCCACCGGCACGGGCAAGACGGCCGCCTATGTGCTGCCCCTCGTGGAGCGATTCCACAGCAAGTCGGGCACGCTCGGCCTGGTGCTCGCCCCCACCCGCGAGCTCATCCAGCAGATCGCCGAGCCCGTGCAGGTCTTCGCCGAGGCCCGTGGCCTGACGCACGCCGTGGTCATCGGCGGCGAGGACATGGGCGCCCAGGTGGAGGCCCTCAAGGCCCAGCCCACCTTCGTGCTCGCCACGCCTGGCCGCCTGGTGGACCTGCTGGAGAACGGCATGGTGGACTTCAGCAAGCTGGAGGCCCTGGTGCTCGACGAGGCCGACCGGATGCTCGACATGGGCTTCTTCCCTCAACTCGAGCGCATCTTCGAGGCCCTGCCCCGCCGTCGGCAGACGCTGCTGTTCTCCGCGACGCTGGGGCCGGACGTCACCGAGTTCGCCCGCGAGCGGCTGTACCGTCCCGTGCGCGTGGAGGTGACTCGCAGCGGCACTCCCGCCGAGCGGGCCGAGCAGCGGCTCTACATCGTCAAGGCCGAGGAGAAGTCCTCGCTGCTGCTCACGCTGCTGGCGGAGGATTCGACGACGGCGCTCGTCTTCACGAAGACGAAGGAGCGCGCGGACAAGGTGATGCGCATCCTCCAGCGCGCGGGCCACAAGAGCGCGGTGCTGCATGCGGACCGGACGCAGAACCAGCGTCGCCAGGCGATGGAGGGCTTCCGCAAGGGGACGTACCGGTGCCTCGTCGCCACGGACATCGCCGCGCGCGGCCTGGATGTGGAGGACGTGGGACAGGTCATCAACTACGACCTGCCCCATTCACCCGAGGACTACGTGCACCGCATCGGTCGCACGGCGCGCGCGCAGGCCAGCGGCGTGGCCTCCACGTTCGCCATCCCCAAGGACAAGGAAGTCGTCGCGCAGATTGAGCGCGTCATGCGCGGACAGATTCCCCGAGTGCCGGTGCCTCGCGAGGACCCCGTGTTCCAGGAGGCGTGGGCCCAGTTCCTCGCCTCACAGAAGAACCCGGGCCCGGCGCAGCAGGAATCGGAGGCGCCCAAGCGCGAGCAGCGGCGGCCCGAAGGCCGACACGCCCGCACGCATCGCAAGCGCTGACCAGGCCGAGGGCTCCAGGGCCACCCACCCCCGGCGACGGGGGTTCGCGTCAGGGGGAAGCGGGGCGCTCGCGCTCCAGCTCCGCGCGGAAGAAGGCGCTGCCTTTGGCGAGCTGCGCCATGTAGCCGCGCACGTCCTCGCGCGCCTCGTCGGACAGCTTCGCGAAGGGCATCACGTGCGCATCCGGCACGTAGCGGAACGTCAGGTTGATGCGCCGCGTGCGGAAGTCCGGCAGCTTCGGCGCCAGGTCATGCCCCTCGCGCGTGTCCACCCGCTGCACCCGGTGGAACGTCTCTTCCTTCCACCGCGTCCCGCCGAACAGCTCCAGCGAGCCATCATCCAGCCACTGCTCCAGCACCACCGCGTCCCGCTCACCGGGCCGCGAGGACGTGACGAACTGGATGAGCGCCCGCTCTCCGAAGGACAGCGAGGCCACCGGCCCCGGCTCGAAGTCCTTGTGCTCACCCACCCGCGCCGTGTCCACCCAGCGGTCATCCTCCAGGCGACTGCCGTAGAAGTTCACCAGACAGGTGTTGAGGTGCCAGCCCTTGGGCATGTCCGGCCCCCGGAACATGCGCCGCGCCAGCGCCTCCACCTTGTCCACCTGCCGCTGGAGCACCGCCGGAAAGGGCTCCGCCTTGACGCACCGGTTCAAGAGGCCCTTGGGGGGGCGGTAGTAGTCCAGGCACGCGAACTGCCAGTTTCCCAGCCAGTACACCGGCCGCAGCAGGCGCCGCTGCTGCTGCCCAGGCGGGGGCGGGAAGTGCTTGGAGTAACGCTCCTCCCAGAGCGGGTGGAGCCCACCGAGCCAGTTGAGGATGTCCATCCGGTCCGCGTCGGACAGGAAGCTCGCGTTGTAGTGGTGACCCGGAGTGCGCTGGCGGGCCTTCTGGGCCAGCGAGGGGCCACGGCGGGGGGGAAGGGCCATGGGCGGCCCCGTGCTACCACACCCGCTCTGTCCGGAGCGCCTGTTGCGCAATCCGGACACCCCGGGTGTTGGTAGGGAGGCCGGAACGCGAAACCACCATGTCCGAAGACCGCCTCCATGCGCTTTACCGCACCTACGGGCCCGCCCTGTATGCCCGCTGCCGCCAGATTCTGGGCGACGACGCCGCGGCCGCCGACGCGGCCCAGGAGACCTTCCTTCGCCTGCACCGGCAGTTGGCCCGCGCCCCGGATGCCCACCACGCCCTCGCGTGGATCTACCGCGTGGCCACCAACTACTGCCTCAACCAGGCCCGGGACCGCCGCCGCCGCGCCGTGCCCGTCGGAGAGCTTCCCGAGGCACCAGGCGTCGACGCCGAGCGACTCCTGGAGGACCGGGACCTCGCTCGCCGCCTCATCACCACCGCGCCCCCCAAGGCGGCCGAGGTCGCCTGGCTGCACCTCGCCGATGGGATGACCCAGGACGAGGTCGCCCAGGTGCTCGGCATCTCCCGTCGCACCGTCGTCAACCGGCTCGCAGACTTCCACCGGCACGCACACACGCTCGCCGGGAGGCCCCCCTCATGAACACCGCCCCCTCCCACGTCTCCAGCCTCAAGCTGGATGCCCTCGCGATGGACGCGCTCTCCCCCCAGGAGCGCGGTGCCACCCAGGCCCACCTGGACACCTGCCTCACGTGTCGCACCCGCGCGGACGAGCTGGCGTCGCTGCGCCGCCACTTCACCGCCTATGTGCTGCCCCGCGCCGACCGGCTCCCCACCCGCGTGTCGCCGTGGGGACACCGCTGGCGATGGTGGGCTCCCGCCCTGGCCCTCTCGTCGGCGGTGCTGCTCCTGCTCGCGCTCGTCGCCATCCCCTCCCCCGAGGAGCCCGAGCTCGCCCTCAAGGGAGGCGCGGTGCTCCAGCTCTTCGCGCACCGCGGCGAGCGCACATGGAAGGTGGAGGAAGGCGAGGCGCTGGCCGCGGGCGACCAGGTGCGCTTCGTCGTCGAGGGACTGGGGCTGCCCTACGTCCTCGTGGTCTCCGTGGATGGCGCGGGCCAGGTGAGCACCTACTTTCCGTTCGGGGGAACCGAGAGCGGCCTGCTGCCTTCTCGGGGACTGCCGTTGGAGATTCCGGGGAGCGTGGTGCTCGACAACGCCCCGGGCCCCGAGCGACTGTTCGCCCTGTTCTCTCGCAAGCCGCTGTCCATCGAGTCCGTGGCTCCCGCACTGCGTGAAATCTCGGCCGGGGGGGCTGACGTCATCCGAGACCGCACGAGGTTGCCGGTTCCCGCCGGAGCACAGGCCTCCTTCCTCTTCGAGAAGACCCAGCCGTGATGACCTTCATCCGCTGCTTCGCCCTCGCCTTCGTGTGTTGCGCCGCCCTGCCCGCCCAGGCGGGGACCCGGCGCATCGCGGTGCTGGTCGGCCACAACGTCGGCAGTGGCGAGCGGCCTCCGTTGCGCTACGCCGAGGCCGACGCGGTCAAGCTCGCCGGAGTCCTCTCCGAGCTGGGAGACGTGCCACCCTCGGACCTCATCGTCCTGCAGGGCGAGAACCTGGCCACGGTGCGCGCCGCGCTGGACGCCGCCGCGCGGAAGGTCGACTCGCTGCGCGTCACGCCGGACACGCGGGTGGTGCTGCTCTTCTATTTCTCCGGGCACTCGGATGGCGTGGCCCTGGAGCTGGGCACGGAGCGACTGCTGTATGCGGAGCTGCGCCGGTGGCTGGACGCGACGCACGCGGATGTGCGGCTGGCCATCGTCGACAGTTGCCGCAGCGGCGCGCTGCTGCGCTTCAAGGGCGGACGACCCGGCCCCTCCTTCGAGCTGCGCTTGACGGACGAGGTGCACAGCACCGGGCATGCGCTGCTCACCTCCAGCGCGGAGGACGAGCTGGCGCTGGAGTCTCGCGAGGTCGGCGGTTCGCTCTTCACGCACCATCTGGTGTCCGGGCTGCGCGGGGCGGCGGATGCCTCCGGCGATGGGCTGGTGACGCTGGCGGAGGCGTATCAGTACGCCTATGCGCATACGGTCTCCGCCACCGCGGACGTGCTGACGGGCGCGCAGCATCCCGCCTATGACTACCGGCTGACGGGCAAGGGCGAGCTGATCCTCACCCAGCTCCCCAGCCCGGGCACGGCCCTGGAGCTGCCCTCCGACTTCGAGCGTGCGTTGTTGCTGCGTCCCGGGCGGGGACAGGTGCTCGCCGAGCTGGGGCCGGGCGCGGTGCCCCGGCTCGCGGTGCCTCCCGGGGAGTACGAGCTGCGGGCATGGCGCGCGGGCAAGCAGCACCAGGGCACGGTGCGCGCGCCGTCGGGACAGGTTCAGAAGGTGCGGTGGGAAGACCTTCAGCTCGTGGCCCCCGCGCCTCTCGTCGGTGGCAGGAAGGGGGGCTCGGAGCCGGTGGCGCGGACGGCCGTCTCCTCCTCGTCACCCGAGGAGTGGAACTGGCCGGGGTCGGCGGCTCCGGTGAAGCCTGGGCAGGCGCCCGGTGCGAAGACCTCCAAGACGGCGCCTGAGGAACCTCGTCCCTGGGAGGAAGCCGCCACGCGCCGGGCCGCGGCCGAGGCAGGCACGGTCTCGGTGGAGTCCCCGGAGCCTCCGACTTCGGAGCCCCTGGCGGTCGGCGCGCGGGAGCCCGCGGCCGAGAAGCCGGTGTTCGAACAGGCACTGCCGCCTCCACCCCTGCCCATGTCACGATTCCAGAATCCTCCTGGGAGCCGTGCACTGAGCCTGACGGTGGGAGCGCGTCAGACGGTGATCGATCCGGACGGGGCCTTGGTGTCGTTCCGACTGGAACTGTCCCGGACGGAGTCGAGCGGAATGACCTTCTCGCTGGAGCTGGGCCAGGGGCCGCACCAGGATGACCGGGAGTTCATCACGGGGCTGGGCGTGGGCTATGCGTGGAAGAAGCAGGCCCGCATCGTGGAGTTCACCGGCGGCGTCGAGGCCAGCATGCAGCTCGTCGTGCAGAGCCGGTCGGGCGACACACTGTGGACCGTTGGACCCGCTGTCGCGCCCGTGGGGTCCATCGCGGTCTTCGTCATGCCCCAGCTCGCGCTGCTCATCGAAGGACGACTGCCCGTGGCCGTCCTCCGGATGGACGACTTCACCGAGGTGAAGTTCCTGCCCGCACTGGACCTGGGGGTGAGAACGCGCTTCTAGCGAAGCGCTCGACGTTCAGCGTCCGTGGGAGATACCGGCGGACGAGCCCTCCGAGGCACCGTGCACGGAGGCCGGCGACGCGGGCACTGGCGTAGCCGAAGCGGACGGCACCGACCCGGCCACTGGCAATGAGGCCGCCTGCGCCGACGCAGCGACTGGGATGGTGGTCTGCACCGCTCCGGCAACAGGCGCGGCGGAGGGCTTCACCGTTTCGGCGACAGGTGCGGCGAGCTTCACCATCTCGACAACGGGCGCAGCGGGCTTCACCACCTCGACGACAGGCGCAGCGGCCGGATTCCCCGCCTTGGCAACAGGGGCGGCCTGCTTCACCGTCTCGGCGACTGGCGGAATGGCAGCGGGCTTCCCCGCCTCGGCAACGGGCGCGGCGGCCGGATTCCCCGCCTTGGCAACGGGCGCGGCGGCGGGCTTCACCGTCTCGGCAACAGGCGCGGCGGCAGGCTTCGCCGTCTCGGCGACAGGCGCGGCAGCCGGCTTCGCCGTCTCGGCGACGGGCGTGGGCTTCGCGCAGTTCGTCGCGAGCGCTGCATCCATGGCGGGCGCGGCACTCGTGGCGACGGCCATCGCGGGGGCCTTCGGCTCGGGCGGCAGTTGCCGGGGCGGCAGCACGAAGGGCGGCGGCACGGGGCAATTCGTGCACGGTCCCCGCAGCGGCACCGACAACCGCTGGCCAGCACGCAGGAAGTTGTTCCGCATGCGGTTCGCCTTGCGAATCATCGACACCGTCGACCCGTACTTCAGCGCGATGCCGCCCAACGTGTCACCGGAGCGCACGCGGTGCACCGTCACGTTGTGCTCGGGCTGCAACGACAGGAGCGGCTGCACCCTGCGCCCCAGCTCCTGCGCCCTCGGGTTGTGGAAGCGCAGATGGAAGTGGTCCCGATGCCGACGCGCGTGCCGGATGATGCCCACCGGGCTGAACAGCGAGTCCAACCACGCCTTGTCCTCGCCCACCGCGAGCGCATGGTCATACAGGACCTTCTGCACGCGCTTGTCCACGAGGATGAGCTGGATGTCCGTCTTGGTGACGACCGCGCGGATGAACGCCCAGTTGAGCGGCACGTTGATGTACTTCTCGCGCTCGCGCTCACGGATGGGGTCCACCGTCGGGTAATAGAAGCCGACGTCCACGTCCCGGCCATTCTGGTGGCTCTTGTGAGGACGCTTGTAGCCGCCCTCCTTGTTGCTGATGCCGTTGACGCGGATGGGCGGCGCTTCCGGGTACTTCGAGCGCACCTCACGAATGGCCGACACCAGGTAGTCGATGCTCTCCTGCGTGCCCCACGCAATCTCCGGCGACACGACAATCCAGTCGTCGCCCCGGGGGAACTGCACGGAGTTCACCAGCCGGCCGCTGTGCGCGAAACCCACCGCCATCGAGCCGAGCGACGCGATGTCTTCCTTCCAGCGCCGCGTCAGGTCCTCATCGGACACCTCCGCCGAGTACAACGGCCCCGTCGGCACCTCGCCGCCCACCACCGGCGTCTCTCCCTCGCCGTCGTCGCCTTCACCCTCGCCGGCCTCCGCCGCCTCGTCCTCCAGGTCCTCCGCCGACAGCGCGCAGCTCTCGTCGGAAGCCTGGGCCACGACAGCGGCGGCCCCGGAAGTCGCCCCCTCCGCCGAGACAATCGGCACGGCTTCAACCGGTGCCGGAGGCACCTGCTCTCGCGCGGGCGTCAGTCCTTCCGAACGCACGGACGCAAGGGCAGCCTCGCCGCCAGAGAGGGGAGCCACGCGCGCGGCACAGCCGGCGCAAACCAATAGGAGCCAGAGGGGGTAACGCACCGGGCCGGAGGATGGCCCGAGAATCGTTCGAGCACAAAGCCCCGCCCTGATTTTTTGGCGCCCCCCTGCCCCGGGGGGCGCTCTCTGCGTGGCCAGGGCCACACTTCCCGCGCGAGAATGTCCGCGTCAGGGCGCCGGCACCGGCACCTTGAGTGCGACGTCGAGCGCCAGCTCAATCATCTCGTCGAACGAGGTCTGCCGGTCTTGCGGGGAGAGGGCCTCACCCGTCTGGAGGTGGTCCGACACGGTGAGCAGGGCCAGGGCGCGCGCACCGAACTCGGCTGCTACGCCGTACAAGCCAGCAACCTCCATCTCGATGGCCAGCACGCCCATGCGCACCAGCGTGGCGGTGAGCTGCTCTTGCGGGTGGTAGAACAGGTCGGACGTGAAGACGGTGCCCGCGCGCACGGCCTTGCTCCGTCGCTCCGCCGCCTCCATCGCCCACCGGGCGAGCTGGAAGTCCGGCACGGCCGCGAAGTCATGGTCCATGAGCCGCATCCGGTTCACCTTCGAGTCCGTGCCGGCCCCGGTGGCGACGATGACGTCCCGCAGCTTCACGTCCGGGCGGAGCGCGCCGCAGCTCCCCACGCGGATGAGGACACGGGCGCCATATTCCTTGATGAGCTCGGTGGCGTAGATGGAGATGGACGGCACGCCCATGCCGTGTCCCATCACCGAAATCCTGCGGCCCTGATAGGTGCCGGTGAAGCCGAACATGTTGCGCACGGAGGTGACGCCCCGGGCGTCCTCCAGGAAGCGCTCGGAGATATAGCGGGCCCGGAGGGGGTCGCCGGGCATCAGCACCACGTCGGCGAAGTCGCCGGGTGCGGCGGAGATATGAGGGGTTGCCATGGGGGCGCACCATAACGCTCCGTGCGCCTGCCCGCGATTACCAACTCGAACTGCCGAACCCCGAGCCGCTCCCAGAAGAACCGCTGCTGTAGGAAGAACTGGAGAAGCCCGAGTCGCTGCTCGAAGAGGACGAACTCGACGAGAACGAGCTGGACGAGGACGACTCGCGAGCCCGCGCCTGCTCACGGGCCTCCTCGCGGCGCCGCTCCTCCTCGCGCTCGGCCTCCTCGATGGCGTCACGAGCCTCGCGCGTCGCCGAGTCCGCCGACCGCAGTGCCTCCTGATACAGCCCCTTGTCGAGCGCGCGGCGCGCCGAGTCGAGCTGGGAGCCTCCCGCCCTGCCCCGCCAGGTCGCGGCGCTCTGCACGAGGCTGGCGGCGGACCGGATGGCGTCGGAGGCCTCCTCGGCGGCGCGCAGCTCTCCGCGCAGGTCCGCCGACTTGCGCGCGGCCTCGGAGGCGATGCGGTCCGCCACCCGGTCGAAGGCCACCCAGTCTCCATGGGGCTTCGCGAAGTCCTTCATCGTCGTGTCGAGCTCGCGACGCAGCGTCACCAGGGCGTTGATGGCGACCGTCGTCGCGCGGCTGTCGGTGATGCCGTCGTTGGCGGCCTGACGAATCCACTGGTCCGCGAAGGACAGGGCGCGGTCCGCCGAGGCCATGCTCTCCTCGGCCTGGGCGTGGTGGGCCCGGTCCGAGGCGGCGGTCTGCCGCACCTGCTCCAGTGACAGGCAGGCGGAGGCGAGCCGCTCGGCGGCGTCGAAGGGGTCCGCGGGGCGCGTCTCCGCCGCGGTCACCGCCGCCAGGAGGAGCTGCCGGGCTGCATCGCGGGCCGTGCGCGTGGGCTGCATCGTGCGGGCATCGGAGGCATCAGTGTCACAGGCCGTGATGAGGCCCTGGGCCACGAGCAGCGTGCGGGCATTGCCCTCCTCGGTGGACTGGAGTCTCCGCGACTTCTCCTCGACTTCATCGAGCCGGGCGTGGACCCGGGCATGGCGCGCCTCCACCTCCGTCAGCAACGCGGCGGTGGCCAGCAATCGGGCCTCCGCATACGCCAGCTCCGACTCCGCCAGGCGCTTCGCCGCCTCACCTCGATGAAGGGCCACCTCGGCGAGGTTGTCCTGCACCGTGCCATTGGCCTCCGGATGCATCGGGTCCTCCGGCCGCAGCCGCAACGCGGAGGGGCGATAGCCACGCGTCAGCGCCTCGAGCAGCACGGTGCCATCCGCCACGCGCACCTCGAGACGCCGGGCCTCCGCACGGCACGCATCCCGCCGGGCCGCGAAGTTCTTCCGGGCCTCGTGGCTGCCGGCGATGAGCGCCTCCACCTCTCCCACGCGCGTCAGGGTGGCCGTGAGCGCCGTGAGCGCCGCATCCAGCTGTCCCTCACCGAGGGCCGCTCGCGCCTCCGTCAATGAGTGGGTGCCAGAGGCGTGCCGATCGGTCGGGTCCGCGTCCTTCTCGCGAAGCATCGCCGAGGCGGGCTTGTCCATCGACTGCCCCAGCTCCGCGCGGGCCTTCGCCGTTTCCTTCTCCACGCGCGCCAGGGAATCTCGCGCCCGGGCCGAGAGCGCCACCAACTCGTCCGCTTCCGTCGCTCGCGTGGCCAGCGCCGAGAAGGACTGCCCCAGCACCTCGACGGACTCCTTCACCGGCTGGTCCACCAGCGCCTTCGCGGTCTCCTCCGCCGTATGTCCCAGGGCCGCGAGCGCGTCATCCAACCACCGGCGCGACAGGCCCGCGCCCCCCAGCGCCTTTCCCGCCTGCGTCACCACCGGGAGCACCTCGCGCGCGGCCACGTCCAACACGGTGACGAGCGCCAGTGCATCATCCATCCGTCGCGCGCCCTGCGCGAGCGGCCCCTCCAGCGCGGCGAGCGGGTCCATACCCAACAGGGACCTCGCTTGCTTCGCGAGTGCGTCCAGGCACGGCGTGACGTGACCGATGACGTCCTTCACGCGAAGCACCGCGTCCCCGGAGGCGGTCGTCTTCAGCTCGGCCGAGAAGGACTCCAGCACCTTCACCGAGTCCACTGAAGTCGTCGGAGCCTTCTCCAGCGAGTCCACCAGCACAAGGGCCCGCTCGGCATGGGTGTTGAACGCCCCCAGCAAGGCCTCGAAGGAGAGCGAGAAGGGCTGGTAACTCTTCAGGTCGCCGATGAGCCGCTGCGCCTCGGTGCGCGGTCCGCGCAGCACGTCCTCCACACCTTCGTCGGGGTGGAAGACGATGGGCTCGTCGCGCAGCAAGCGGGTGACCTGCTCGTAGCGGGCCGTCCCCAGATGCGCTCCCAGGGCCTTCGTCATACCCGAGCCCTCGAGCAATTCCTCGGCCCGATGCAGCACGCGCGCGGCGGCGGTGGCGAGCAGGAAGAGTTCGTCCACATCGGAGGCGAGCTGCTGCCCGCGCTCCCGGGTGACCCCCGCGAAGCGCTTTTCGATGTCCTCGCGAGACTTGCCGGCGCACAGGTGCGTGCGCTCCAGGAGACCGAAGAGCGCGTGGGTCTTCTCGTCGATGGCCGTGCGCCAGCGGGCATGCAGCTCGGTGGCCTTGCGCCGACTCGCGTTGCGGCGACGACGCGCCCAGACACCCGCGAGGAGCAGGCCCGCGCCACCCGCCGCCCCGCCCCGGTTGCGCGTCCTCCGAGCCTGCTCCGCCTCGTCCGCCGCCGCGACTGCCGTGCGGTAGGAGTCCTCAGTCGCTCGCAGCAGCTCGCCGTGCGTGGGGGCGCGCGCCTCGAACGCCTCGCGAGCCTGCCCCAGCGCCAGCCGGGCCGAGGTGAGCGATTCCTGGAAGTCTTCGACCTCCGGCCTCGTCGCGAGGCGCTCCAGCAACCCCGCCAGCTCCGCGAGCCGCTGCCCATCCCGCCCCGCTGCATCCAGCGTCTCGGAGACCTTCGCGCGTGCCGCCTCGGCCGACGTGAGCGCGCCGCCATGAGCGAGCGTCATGTCGCGCACCGCGCCGCGCGCCGTCTCCGTCTCCGTGCGCAGCAGCGTGAGCCGCTCGGACGCGAACGCGGCCAACGGATGCGCGGACAGCGTCACCTGCGCGGACTCCAGCGATTTGAGTCGCTCGGACGCGGCACGGTGCGTCTCCATCGCCACGCGCAGCCCGTCCAGACGCGTCCGCAGTCCGTCATGAACCGCCGTCGCCTTCGCGAGGTCGGCCTTCTCCAGAGGTGTCAGCAGCGCGAGGGCCTGGAGGACCTGCTGCTCCGCGCCAGGAAGGTCCACGGCGGCCGCGGTCAGCCCCGAGGGAAGCGCCGTCCCGAAGGCCGCAAGCCGCTGCGCGGAGAGGCGCGGCACCTCCTCCTGCATCGCCAGGAGCCGGCCCCGCAGGGACTCGATGAGCCGGTTGCGCTCGGCCACCTCCTGGTCGATGGCGGAGGCCACCCGCGAGTCGACGAGCGTCACGGTGTTCTTCGCCGCGTCGATGATGCGACCGCCGTTGCGCATGGCCTCGATGGCCGGAGCATCCAGGTCGCCCTTCCACTGGGCCTCGCCCGCCTTGCGCCGGTCCTGCGCCTCCGAGCCGAAATACGACAGGTTCCGCTCCGCCAGGGACAGCACGAACACGGCGCCGTCCGGCTCCTGCGTCTTCGGATGCTTCAGCGCGCCGAAGCGGGTGCGGTTGGACAACCCCTTGCCCAGGGCATGCAACGCGGCGTCGATGCCCGTGAAGGTCGTGCCCTCGGCGTCGACGAAGCGCTCCCCCGCAGCGCTCCAGAGGAACACCACCGTCCAGTGGGGCGCGTTCGTCGCGAGCCAGGCCTCCAGCTCCTCGAGCTGTTCCTCGGAGGCGCCGACGTCTCCCTTCACATAGACGTGCTGGGACTCGGACCAGATTTTCTCGACGCTCGTCGCGCTCTGGATGCTTCGAGGTTTGCGCGCGGCCTCGACGGGCGACGCGGCCAGGGCGAGCGCGAGGAGGAGCAGGGGCGCGAACGACAGGGACGAGCGTTTCATCGGTGGCACCGAGGCGAACGAGCGCGGCGAGGTGTTCAAGGTGCGGCGACCCACGCGACATGAAAGTGCGCGTCGAGCGTGGCCAGGGCGTAGTCCTTGGGCAGCGGCGCGAACGGCGCGGCCTTCTGCACGGCGGACAGCGCGGCGGCATCCCAGACCTTGGAGCCCGACTCCTGGGAGATGACCGCGGTGACGAGCTTGCCATCCCGGCCAATCACCGCCTGGACCACCGTCCTGCGTCCCACGGCGGGCAGCCCCTTGCGCGCGGGCTGCTTCCACTTGCCGGCGACCTGGGAGTAGGCGCGCTGCTGATACGCGGCGCTCGTCAGCTCGGGTTGGAAGAAGGCCTGGAGCTGGGGGGTCCCACCGGCGGCGAGCGCCAGCGGCGCGACGACCAGCGTGAGCAGGGCCACGACAGACAGCGGACGGAGGCGGAGCATGGCGCGCAATGGTAGTCGCCACGGACCGCGCCGCGAAGGGGCCTCACGCCGTCAGTTCCACTCCATCTTCATCAACAGCTTCTCCGGCAGCAGCGTCCATGAGGGCGGCAATTCGAGCGTCACCTCTCCTGTCCCCGGCAGCGTCAACTCCTCGCGCACGACACTGAAGGGATGCTGCGCGTCCTTTCGAAAGACGAAGGCCGTATAGGCCCCCTCCGGCTGCGAGCGGAACGTCCAGCCACCGCCCTCCCGCGCCAGCTCCCGCGAGTACATGGACTGAAGAAGCACCAATTCCCCCGGAGTGCTCGGAGCGGGCACCGACCCTGGCACGAGGATGGCCACGGAGTCCTCGCAGGCCCCCTCGACCCGCAGGTGGAGCGTCACCCCGTCCCGACGCGCCTCGAAGTCCACCGTCACCGTGCCGGTAGCGGGGACCTGGACGTGCCGCGCCATGAACACGGGGCGCGACGCGGGCTCCTCCTCTTCGTGGACATGAGGCTGGACAGCCACGAGATAGGTGCCGGGAGGGACACTTCCTTGCTCGAAGCGACCGGAGACGACCCGCACCTCCCTCCGGAAGCCACTCGCCGCGCCCGAGAGGACCACCGTGGCATCGCCTGTCTTCAAGCCGCTCACGGTGCCGCGCAGCGTGGCCCCCGCATCGAGCGCCACGGCGACTTCGTCCTGCCCCGCGCCGAGCAACAGGCGCTTCTGTGAATACGAAGCGTGCGTCACGACGAGCGCATACGGTCGCTCCATGACATGCGGCAAGGTGAAGGTGCCATCCTGCCGCGTCCTCGCCGCTCCCGCCTCCTCGTTGGGCCGAGCCTGCCGCTCCCAGCCCTCGGCATCCTCGGGGACGTCGCCCACGTCCACCAGCGCTCCCGCCACGGGCCTTCCCGTCGCCGCGTCCGTCACGCGCCCCCGCAGCGGCCGGCCCTGGTGGAGGACCACCGCTCCCAGGTCCAGGGACTGCCCCTCCACGACCTCCACCGTGAGCGACAGCTTCGCGAAGCCGGGGGCGGAGAAGTGGAGCGTCAGCTTCCCCCCGGTGAGGGGACCCCGAAAGAACTCGCCCCGAGCGTTCGTGACGGTGCCGTCCCACAACTGGAACCGGGTGACGGGAGTGCCATCCTCACGAACCAACCGCCCCCGGATGCCCACGTCCCGGCGCATCACCAGGCGCACCTCGGCGTCGCCCGCCTCGACGGGCACGGAGGTCTGGCCCCTGGTCGTCGAGGCCCCCTGCGTCCGGGTCGCATCCAGTGAATAGCCACTGCCTCGCACCGTGAGCGAGTACGCGCCCGGAACGAGGTGGCTCAGCGTGAAGCGCCCTCCTTCGTCGGTCTTGCCCGTCGACGGTCCCGGGTGCGACAGGATGCGGCTGGAGCCGTCGCTTTGAGGTCGCACCACCACGGCCTTCCCCGCCGGCTGCGCACGCACCTGGGCTCCATCGACGGGACGGCCCTCCCCGTCCTCGACGACGCCCGAGAGGGACAGTCCCGCGAGGAACTGGAGGCGCGCATACACGGGCTGAAGCCCCCGCACCTCGATTGGCGTGGTCAACTGGCGCAGCGTCTCCGACTCCTTCTGGGTGACCACCAGGTGGTGCCGCCCCTCCTCGATGCCCTGGAGCGCGAAGCGGCCCCTCGCATCCGTGAACGCCCTCTTGTCGTGAGCGCCCGCCACCTCCGACACCACCGGCACCACGTCCACCTGGGCGGAGCGCACCGGAGCGCCCGTCTCGCTCAGCACCTCGCCGCTCACCGTGGCGCCCGGCGTGAGCACCACCCGGAGCCCCTTCCGAGGTGACGTCACCGGAAGCCACGTCGGCCGATGCGCGTCATGGGTGACGACCAGTCCATGCTCCCCTGCCTCGGCGGAAGTGAGCAGGAACGAGCCGTCCTCCTCGGTCTTCGCGCTGCTCTCCAACTCGAGGTCATCCCTCGCCATGACCGACGCATCGAACGGGCCACTCAGGTCGCGTGCGGACCTCAAGGCGAGGCTTGCTCCCGCCAGGGGACGGCCTTCGGCATCCACCACCGTTCCCTCCACCGTGACAGCGTCGCGCAACACGATGGCGAACGGCACGGTGTCCGCTCCCAGCCGCACCTCGCCGTTATGGTCGAGGAAGCCCGGTGCCTCGACATTGACGGCGTAGATGCCGTGCAGCAGCGGCCCCAACGTGAAGGCCCCGCGAGCGTCCGTGGTCCCACGCTTTTCCAGGGGAACGGCGGGCGTCCCCATCAACCAGGCGGAGATGCTCGCCCCGACGATGGGCGCGCCCCTGGAGTCGCGCACCTCGACGGGAAGGAGCAGGGCGTTGCCGAGCGCCAGCACGACCTCGGGATAGTCGCCCCCAGGAGCCAGGCCGACGCGCTCCTCGGCCACCGCGTCACCGTGCGTGGCGGAGAACGAATATTGGTCAGGCCGCAGTGCCTCGAAGGTGAAGCGCCCCTGGTCGTCGGTGACGACGTCGCGCGTCCAGTATGGGTTCCCGCACCTCACACTCGCGCCAGGGATGGGCACGTCTCCCATGACGACACGCCCCGAGAGCCGACGTGCGCGGGGCATCATCACGTCCAGCCGCTGCATGCCGGTTCCCCGGAGCTGCACGCGCTGCGGGAGCAGCCCCTCCTTGGAGAAGAGGACGTTGTAGTCCCCGAAGGGCAACGACGCGAACTGGAAGCGCCCATCCAACGTCGTGGACACCTCGAAGGCACGGTTGTGTGCCACGAGGATGGCGGTGACGCGGACGCCCTCCACCGGCTGCGCGAACTCGTCCCGCACCTGGCCCGACAGCGGAGGCTCGCCGCCCAACCGCACTTCGACCTCCTCGCCGCCCGCGGCGACGTCCTCGCTCAACCCCACGCCTCGCGGCCCCTCGGCCCACACCGCGTACCGTCCCGCTTCCAGGCCCGCGAGCGTGAAGTGCCCCTCCGCGTCCGTCGTGGTGCGCGCCAGGGGAGGCGTCTCTCCCGCGCCGGATTCCAACCAGTCCAGCAGCCCCTCCGTCCGGCACAGGGTGCTCAGCAACAGCAGCTCACAGGGCTCGCCACAGTCGCAAGGCTGTTTGAGCAACGGCATGTCTGGCTTTGCTTCGGTGGCCACCACGACCGCGCCCTCGACAGGCCCATCGGGTCCGAGCACGACGCCACGCACCCTCAACTCACCTCGGGGCGCCTCGACGGGCGCCGCGAGCAGCGCGCGCCATGACAATCCCCGGCCCTCCGTTCCGAGGCCAGAGGAGGAAGGCTTTCCGGTGTCGCGCCCATCCACGCTCGTCCCGCCGAGCAATAAACGCCCCAGGAAGAGTGTCAGGAGCAGCAGCCCCGCGCCGATTCCAAACCATCGCCTCATGCGCGAGCCCACCCCGGAGGACCTCGTGTCGTCCGGTCAGCCTATCCGCATTCCCCCACCTCGCGCTGCAGTTCGTCGGCCTCGGGCTTTTTCCGTCGAAGCACCCGGGCCACGCGCCGCTCAGCGTCGCCTGGCGAGGGTGAACGCGGTGAGCATGAGCGCGCCGCCCGCTCCCATCGCGACGGCAAGGGGCATGCGCAGCCGCTCCGACAACGCGGAGAACACGCCCAGCGTCACCTCTCGGCTGGCGCTTCGCAGCGAAGGATTCCCCAGCTCGTCTCGCGTCGTACGGAGCTGGCGTCGCAGCTCCTCGGAGGCGCCCCGCACCGTCGCGGTCGCCGTGCGCTCGGCCATCGTCGCGACGACGACGCCCACGTCGGAGCGCTCGCGGTGCTCCTTCAGCTCCAGCTCCAACTGCCCCACCACGGCGTGGATGAACCGCCGCCCCACCTGCTCCAGCACCTCGTCGAGCCGCTCGGTCCGCGCATCCAGGGCCGTGCTCAGTCCCTCGACGAGCCCGCGCCCCGCCTGGGACGCCACCTCCGAGGCGATGGGCGCCAGCACGGGCATCTCGTGCTCCAGCTCCAGCACCGCGCCTCGCACCGCGCCCGTGGCCAGCGTCCGGGCCCGCGCGCCGGGCTGGCGCAGCTCCCGCTGACGCTGGTCCGCCGCCTTGGCCGAGTGGTCCAACCATCCATTCACCCGCTCCAGGAGGTCATGGGACAACGCATCCGCCCCGGGCATCGAGCGCCGCAGCTCCGCCACCACCCCCTGCACCGCGCTCTCCACGAGCGAGCGAGACCACGAACCGCGAGGACGCTCGGCCGCGACCTCGACCTCCCGAGCAAGCAGGGCCACGGCGTCTTGGATGAGCTGACGAAGCTGTCCGTCGAGCCCTGGCAGCTCCGCCTGGAGTCCCTCCGAGGCCCCCTGAATGGCGCCGCTCGTGAGCCCATGGGCGGCGATTCGCTCGAGTGACAGGGTCAGACGCCGCATCAGCTCGACTGGTGACAATCGTCCATCGTGGCGCATCGCTCGCTCCCCCCCGCGCGGAAGGCCCACTCCGCTCGACAACGATTGTGATGTCGCCCATCAACCAACACCCCGACGGACCAGCGGAGACAGCGCTCGCGATGCCCCTTCGTGTCGACTCCTGACGCCACCGAGCACCGGGCCCGTCGTCGGCAGGGCGGGCAGGCAGCGGGGTCGCGAATGCAGTCCGGTTGCATCGCCTACCTCGCTCCGGGACATTGCCTCCGGGGATTGGACGATGCTGGGTTATCAGGCGAACTCACAGTGGCGTGACATGTCTGACTTCGTGGTGCATTTCACGAAGCCCGGACCGCCATTCCATGACGCCTACCAGAACATGATGAACATCCTGGGCACGCGGACGCTCATCCCCGGCGCTCAGGGCTTCGGGCTGGCGCGCAAGGAACCCCAGGTCGCGGACCGGCACCGCGCCGTCTGCTTCAGCGAGATTCCGCTCGACCAGCTCGGCAGGCTCGTCCAGCGCCGCAGCCTGTACGGCATCGGCTTCAGCAAGAGCTTCATCCTCTCCCAGGGCGGCGGCCCCGTCTGGTACGTCCAGTACGCCTCGCCCGCGCACCTCTCCTTGAAGCACCAGGTGGACCAGGCGCTGGCGGCGACGGACTCGCGAGCACACCCGCTCTGGGCCATGACGCCCTTCGTGGACATCCAGGGCGACAAGCACAACGCGCCCTACAACTACCGCTTCGACTGGGAGCGGGAGTGGCGCGTGCCGGGCCTCTTGCGCTTCACCGAGTACGACGTGGCGGCGCTCTTCCTTCCGGAAGAGCTGCACCCGACGGCTCGCGGCTTCTTCGAGTGGGCCGTGCGTGAGAAGGCGGGCCCTGGCTACTTCTGCCCCTGTCTGGATCCGCTGTGGACGGCGCCACAGATTGCCGCGGCGCTGGAAAAACACGCGGAGGACTTCGCGCGCCTCAGGGCGGGGTAGTCAGTTCAGCACCCATCCCATTCAATTCCTCTCCGCGAGCGCGTATGGCTTCAGGAATGAAGCCATCGTCCCGTCGACCTCGAGGCGTCAACCCTCACGCGGAGGCACCTCCATGACCAAACTGTCACGGCGTCCCTTGTTGTGTCTGGTCTATCTGACGCTCCCCATCGGTTGCGGCGGAGAGCTTCCCGGTCCTGTCGAAGGGCAATCTCCCGCCGGAGGGGCGCCCTCGCTCCACCAGCGCGCGCCGCTGCTGCTGGATGACCATGGAGACATCTCCGCGACCGCGACCCCCGTCCAGGCCTCGGCCAGTCCCTTCACTGGCACCCTGGAAGACTCCTTCGACAAGGATGTCTTCTCCTTCCAGGCGAAGGCCCAGCACTTCTACCGCTTCCAGTGCACCTTTCCCTCGCTGCGTCCGGGCTGGCAGCACGACCGCATCGACGCGCGAAACTCCCCGATGAGGACCGAGGTGGTCTGGAGTCCTCCGGGACGCGGCCTCTACTTCAAGGCCGTCGCCCAGGAAGTGGCCTATGTGCGACTGTCGGCGAGGGCCTTCGCGGTCTCCGGACCCTATTCCTGCCAGCTCGTCGACCTGGGCGCGGACGACCACGGCGACACGCTGGCCACCGCGACGCCCTGGGTTCCCGACACCCTCGCCACGGGTGTCCTGGAACTGCGCGAGGACCGCGACGCCTTCGCCATCCCCCTGCCGCGCGGTGCGTTCTATCGCTTGTCCTGCGACTCGCCGACCTTCACGCCGTGTCAGGTGAATGTCGTGGCGCCGAGCGGCGTGGGCACTGGCTTTCTCGAGAACACAGCCACCTTCAATGCCACCCATCCCGGCGATTATCTGGTGGAGGTCGCCACCGCGCCGGGGACGGACGTGGTCATCCGGGGCGCGTACTCCCTCCGTCTCGAGCACCTGGAGGACGATGACCACGCGGACACCTCGGATAACGCCACCCGACTGGCCCCCTCTCCGGCCCCCTTCTCCGGCAAGTTGTCTGGCTCGGTGGACCGAGATGTCTTCGCATTCACGGCCCTCCAGGGGCACGTCTACCGCTTCGCCTGCGACATCCTGCTCGGCCGTTCTCTTGGCCCCACCCTGGTGCTCCGTGACCGCGCGGGACAGTACGTGGAGGGCTCGTCCTTTGTCGAAGGCATGGGCACGAGCGTCGCCGTGGAGGCCCCCGCCGCGGCCGACTACTTCGTGGAGCTTTCCCATGGCGCCTACGAGGGCCCGTATCGTTGTCGCTTCGAGGAGCTGGGCTTCGACGACCACGGTGACTCGGCCACGCAGGCGACGGAGGTGTCACTCTCCACGCTGCTCACGGGGCGCATCGAGACGCGCTCCGACGTGGATGTCTTCACCTTCCCCTTGCGCCCCGGCCACAGCTACCGATTCCAGTGGGTGGAGGGCACCGCCAGCAACACCTCCTTCCAGCTCAACGACGCCCAGGGCAAGCAGCTCCAGTTTTCGACGCTCAACTGGATGGTCCACGAGGCGACAGAGGAGGCGATGTACCAGTTCGAGGTGAAGCTCAGCCAGACCTGGGGAACGGGCACCTACGCCATCCAGGCCACGGACCTGGGGCCCGACGACCATGCGAACCTCCCCGAGGGAGCCACCCTGCTGGAGGTGGGACAGACACTCCCCGGATGGCGTCATCGGAACGATGACGTGGACGTCTTCGTCTTCCACGTCGAGGAGAACAACCTCTATCGACTCACGTGCAGCGGTTGTGGCCTCATCTTCTTGCAACCGTTCGGCAAGGTCCTCCCGCTCCATGTCGCCAACCCGGACAGCTATCTCCTCGATGCCATCGACACCGGTCCCGTCCACATCAGCGTCGTCAGCGGGAGCTCGTATCAACTCTCCCTGGCGTTCCTCGGCAAGGACGACCATGGAGACGACACGGCCCGGGCCACGCCCATCACCTTCCCGCTGAGGCTCTCCGCGTTGATGGAGACGCCCTTCGACACCGACGTGTTTTCGGTGAACCTGCGTGCCGGCCAGCCGCACCGGGTCAACGCGGGTGGCCATCCCACGATGGTCGTCACGGTGCTGGACCCAGAGGGACAGGAAGTGCCCAAGACCTTCGAGGGAGACTTCACTCCACGACTGCCCGGCATCCACCACCTGAGGGTGCAGACGAGCGTCGGCTATGACTTCCGCTACGGCGCCTACCAGTTCGCTTTAGACTGAGCCGCCAAGGCCCCTTGCGTCCATGAGCCAACACCGGTGCGGGGGCGGGGGCCTGTCAGCGCTTCTCCGGATGCCTATCTCTTCCGCTCCGACATGGGTGGGTGGACACGGGGGAGCTACACAGTGGCCGGAAGAAGCTTGTCGCGAGGCGTGCTGGCGTGTGTCGTTTGTCTGACGGTGGCCTGTGGGGGTGGCACCTCCCCCGGCCCTGGAGGTGAACCTCCGGACGAGCCGACGGGACCTTCGGGGACC
>NZ_JABUMQ010000009.1:0-74182 GCF_013336645.1 Myxococcus sp. CA039A
CTCCCCCGCCTCCCCACGGCGCCGAGGCCGCCCGGAGACGTCAAGGTGGCCCTCCCGATGAAGCTGGCCGCGGCGCCCAACGTGAAGGTGTCCACGCGCCAGGACAACGAGGACTCGGACCTCGACGAGCGCACGAAGGTGGGCGCCGGTCAGTCGCTCTCCGTCGACCAGTTGGTGGCGCTGAAGACGGCGGGCGTGACGCCGGAGCGGGTGCGGGAGCTGGAGTCGATGGGCTACGAGCCCACCGTCGCCAACCTCGTCGAGATGGGCCACATGGGCGTCACCTCCGAGTACATGAAGCAGATGACCGCGAGCTTCGGCCGCAAGCTGGAGGCCAACGCGCTCGTGGAGCTGCGCGCCCTGGGAATCACTCCGGAGTACGTGGCGGCGCTCAAGGACGCGGGCTTCGACACGACGAACCCGGACGACGTGGTGGAGGCGCGCGCGGTGGGCGTGGACCCGGAGTACGTGCGCGGACTGAAGGCCGCGGGCTACTCCGGCATGTCGCTGGAGGACATCTCCGAGCTGCGCGCGGTGGGCGTGGACCCGGCGTACATCGGCGCGCTGGGCAAGATGGGCCTGCCCAAGCTCTCCGTGAATGACCTCCAGGAGCTGCGCGCGGTGGGTGTCACGCCGGAGTGGATGGAGCAGATGCGCTCGGCCGGCGTGGAGACCAAGGACCCGAAGGAGCTCACCGAGCTGCGCGCCCTGGGCATCACCCCGGACTTCCTGCGCGAGCTGAACGCCGCGGGCCTGAAGAACCTCTCTCCCGATGAGCTGGTGCGCCTGCGCGCCGGCGGCGTGGACGCCGACTTCATCCGGCGCCTGCGCGACTCCAAGTAACACCGTCACACCGAAACACCTGTCACCGAGTGGCCCGGGGAGCATCGCTCGCTCCCCGGCCCCGTGACACCTCTCCCCTCTCACGCCCTTCCCCACGGACGCGCCCTCGCGGGCTCGCGCCGGACGGCAGGGCTCCGTCCAGAACCGAAGGAGCCTCACCATGATGCGTCGCGTGTCGTCGCTGTTGACCTGCTGTGCCCTGTTGCTGGTGGCCACCACCGCCTCCGCCGCGAAGGAGCTGCGAGGCACCTGGACGTCCTCCTCCCGGGAGAAGTCCGCCGAGAACTTCCACATCAGCCTCATCCACCCCGACGACGAGGACGGCGGCAACGGGCAGATGGGATTCTCCGAGCCCCGCGCGGCCTTCCAGGGCCTGCCCACGGCGGACGGCCCGGCCACCTTCACGCTCTCCCGCGAGGCCGGCGTCTTCACCTTCACCGGCACCTTCCAGGCCGGAGACGGCGCGGGCCACTACCGCTTCGCGCCGAGCGACACCTACGCGAAGTCCATGGCCGCGCTCGGCTACCCGAAGCTCACCGAGCTTCAACAGTTCCAGCTCGCCGCGACGAACGTCACCACCCAGCGGGTGAAGGAGCTGGGGGCGCTCGGCTACAAGGACATCCCGCTGGAGCAGCTGCTCACGGTGGGCATCTTCAACGTGTCACCCGAGTACGTCCGCGAGCTGGCGAAGCTGGGGTACGAGAAGCTGACGCTGGAGCAGCTGGTGCAGGGCCGCATCCACGGCGTCACGTCCCAGCGCGTGAAGGACCTGGCCTCGGCGGGCTTCCCCAAGCTGTCCTGGGAGGACCTGCTCGCCATGTCCATCCACGGCGTCACCGCGGAGTACATCCGCGACGTGCGCGCCATGGGCTACGGCGGCCTGGACGCCGAGAAAATCGTCGCCTTCCGCATCCACGGCATCACCACCGAGTTCGCCCGGGAGATGCGCGGCCTGGGCTTCAAGGACCTGGACGCCGACGAGCTGGTCGCCATGCGCATCCACGGCGTCTCCACGCCCTTCGTGAAGGAGATGCGCGAGCTGGGCTTCAAGGACCTGGACTCGGACGACTTCGTCGCCATGCGCATCCACGGCGTCACCATGCCCTTCGTGAAGGAGATGCGAGAGCTGGGCTTCAAGGAAATCACGCAGGAAGAACTGGTCTCCTTCCGCATCCACGGCGTGACGTCCGACTTCGTGAAGAAGCTGCGCGACGCGGGCTACAAGAACATCACCCCGGACGAGCTGGTGCGCCTGCGCATCCATGGAATCGACGAGACGTTCATGCGTTCCATGTCTCGCGGCGGCAAGGGCGACGCGGGCGGCAAGTAGCACTCCAGGGTCATTCAGGAAACTCCGCCTACTCACGTTCTTTACCGAGGGAGCCCGGTGTCCCCGCTTCGCGGGACACGAGGGAAATGGGTCATGTCATCCGGTATCAGAGGGGCCGTCGCGCTCGGAGTGTCGCTGTGGAGTCTGGCGACGAGCGCGGCGGTGGAGGGGCCAGGGAAGGAGCAGTTTCTCCAGGCGGCGCGGGCCACGGGCTCGATTCAGGTGGATGGGAAGCTGAACGAGGACGACTGGGCGCGCGCGCCGGTGTTCGACGGCTTCGTGGAGCGCTATCCGGCGGCGGGCCGGACGCCGTCGGAGAAGACGGAGCTGCGCATCCTCTACGACGGAGACATGCTGTACGTGGGCGTGGTGGCGCGCGACTCGGAGCCTTCGCGCATCGACCGGCGGTTGGGGCGGCGGGACAGCGCGCCTTACTCGGACACGATTCACGTCCTCATCGACCCGACGCATGACCACCGCACGGCGTACAGCTTCTCCGTCACCGCCGGCGGCGTGCAGAGCGACGGGCTCTACTACGACGACCGCTACTACACGGAGGACTGGAGCGGCATCTGGGCGGGCGCCTCGGACGGCGTGGAGGACGGCTGGGTGGCGGAGTTCGCCATTCCCCTCTCGCTGCTGCGCTTCCCGGAGGCGCCGGTGCAGACGTGGGGCTTCTCGGTGCGGCGGGACATCGCGCGCAAGAACGAGGAGCTGGAGTCGGTGGACAACCCGCGCAACCACAACGCCAACGTGTCGCGGCTGGGACACCTGACGGGCCTGGAGAACCTCCAGCCGCGCGGGCGGTGGGAGCTGATGCCGTACCTGGCGGCACGGGGCCTGGCGCGGCCCCAGTTCTCGGACGCGTCACGGCCCGCGCCGCGTCTGCTCAGCCCGTCCATGGACGTGGGCCTGGACGTGCGCGCCGCGCTCACCAGCCAACTGGCGCTGGCGGCGACGTTCAATCCGGACTTCGGCGAGGTGGAGGCGGATGAGCTGCTGCTCAACCTGAGCACCTTCGAGGCGTACTTCCCGGAGCGGCGCCCCTTCTTCACGCAGGGCATGGAGCTGTTCCAACCGGTGGGCATGGACGTGGGCGGCGCGCCGCTGGCGCTCTTCTATTCGCGGCGCATCGGCCTGGATACGCCGCTGCTCGGCGCGGCGAAGGTGACGGGCTCGGTGGGCGGCGTGCAGGTGGGCGTGCTGGACGCGCTCGTCACCGGCCCCTGGCAGGCGCGCGACGAGGCGAGCCCGGACCGGAACCTGCGCTTCGACTGGCGCAGGCCGCTGCACCTGGGCGCGGGGCTGGAGCTGCCGGACGAGCCCTCCGCGACGACGCACTACCTGGTGGCGGTGGCACGAGGGAAGGTGGGCGCGGGCTCGCGCGTGGGCGGCGCGGTGGCCATGGCCAACCCGCTGTCGGGCACCTGCACCGCCGAGGACGCGGCCCTGGAAGACTCACAGCAACCGGCGTCGTGTCGGGGACGCGGCGGGCTCGCGGGCGCGCTCGACTTCGACCTGAAGACGGCGGACAGCACCTGGGGCGTGTACGGGATGATGGTGGCCTCACGCGTGGATGGCGGCCCGCCGGAGCGGGTGCTCGCGGATGGCACCCGGTTGCAAACCGGGGACTCGGGCGTGGGCGGCTACCTGCGCGCGGGACGCTTCGGTGGCGAGGGCCTGCGTCCGGAGGTCGGCGTGGATGTCGCCACGCCGAAGCTGTCGCTGGTGGCCACGGGCTTCCAGCGCTCGCAGAACGAGGTGGCCCCCCGAGCTTCGCTGCGCTACGCGCGGCCCAATGGCCTGGGCCCGTTCAAGGCGCTGTTCGCCAATGCCCACGTCGGTGGAAAGTGGACGGCGGATGACCGGAGCGAGCACCGGGTCACCTGGTTCAACCTCTACGCGAGCGCCACCCTGCCCAGCTTCGACACGCTGAGCGTGGAGACGGGCCTGGACCTCAACGGCTACGACGTGCGGGAGCTGGCGAACACAGGCATCCCGCTGGAGCGACCGGACCGGATGTTCGTGAGCCTCAGCGGCGAGACGAACCCCAACCGCAAGGTGTCGGTGGAAGGGTACGTCGCGCTCGGCCACCGCTTCCAGGGAGGACCGAGCGCTCCGGCCTGGGACTGGGGCGGGGAGGTCACCTTGTCCGCGAGGCCGCACCCTTCGCTCCAGACGGAGCTCTCCGTGGGCAACGACAAGACGGACCATGGGCCGCGCTACGTGGAGACGCTGGACGAGGGCCGCTTCCTGTTGGGCTCGCTGGACTCGCGCTTCCTGTCGCTCACGCTGAGACAGCAGTGGGTGCTGACGCCCCGGCTCACCTTGCAGGGTTACGCGCAGCTCTTCACCGCGCACGGCACCTACGGCCCCTTCTTCACGGCGACGTCCGACGCGCGGCGGTCGCGCATCCGGCTCGACTCGCTGACCGCCGTCGCGCACGACGACGACAGCAGCTTCTACGACACCGCGCTGAACGTGAATGTCGTCGCGCGGTGGGAGTACCAACTGGGCTCCACGCTCTTCCTCATCTACTCACGCTCGCAGCAGGGGCTGCCGGAGCCCGAAGGTGAGCGGCCCTCCGCGACGCTGCGTCCGCGACAGTTGCTGGCGGGTCCGGCCAACGACGCGGTGATGCTCAAGTGGAGCTACTACTGGGGCGTGTGAGGTGACGGGGCCTCACGGCAGGGCGCACAGGCGCGAGACGGCGGAGCGCGCCTCGTTCACCACGCCCTCATGCGTGGCCAGCGAGAGGCCAGGCCCCACGTGCCCGTCATCCGACTCGGCGGGCTCCAGCGCCGGCCGCGCACGCGCACGGGCATGGTGCGCATAGGCGCGCGCGAGGACATCCAGGTCCGCGCCGTAGCGCCGCACGGCCTCGCGCAGCTCGGCGTCACGAACCTCCAGGGACTTCACCCGCGAGGACAGCTCCTCGAGCTGGCTCGCGTTCAAGGCCAGCGAGTGGGAGTTGTGCTGTCTGTCTCGGAAGCCATCCGTCACGCGCAGCTCCTCCAGCACCAGGGCCTGCACGGAGGCACAGGTCTCCTTCTTGCGCGTCTGGCACGCGGACAAGCCCACGAGCCCCGCCGCCAGCCCCCACACGAGCACACGGCGGCCCGGCCCCGAGAGCCGAGGCCACCTGGCGCGACATGGGCGTGGAGACAGGCGCACGCACCCACGCTCGGCGTGCCACCCCGGGCTGTCAATTCCAGCCGGGAGCCGGTGTCGCGGGGCGAAAAGCCCGGGCACTCGGGACGGCGCTTCCGGGGGTCGCGACGCGCAAATGCGCGGTTCTGAAAAGACGCGCGCACGGCGGTCCTAGAGGCACGGGCAGGCGGGGGCCCGCCGCGAGGGCTTGGGAGCGTCGGCTGGCGAACGACTCGGGCAGGCGAGTGCGTGCACGCGAGAAAGGCAGGTCCCAGTTTCGCCGCGGGTGGCGTGGAGGAGGAGGGTGCAATGGTTTCGCTTCGAATCGCCTGTCTCGGACTGCTGATGGCACTGTCGGCGTGTGCCTCGTCGAATCCGGCCGTGGTGAGGGCCCCCCGCGAGGAGGCGCCTCCGGTGGTGGGCCTCCAGGAGGAGGGCGGCACCTACGGCTACCGCGCGGAGGACCCGGTGCGCGTGGGCTGGGGCAACCCGGGCGTCATGGCCTTCTTCGAGCTGCTGCGCGGCCCCCAGGGTCAGCGCGTGGCGTGGAAGCGTCTGGGCCCGTGTTGTGACACCGGCCCCACGCCCTCGCTCGAGTACGCGGGGCTGGAGGTGTTCGAGGTGGGCTACGAGGGGCTGGAGCTCCCCGTGCGCCTGTTCATCGACCCGAACCACGGGGCCGCCATCCGCGCGCCCCGGGGCTTCACCATCGAGGGGCTGACGTCCCGCGAGACGCCGACGACTCCGTCGGACGTCATCGAGCTGTAGCCAGGCGCGCGCGCGGGGTGCTCACTCCAGCGACGGTGACTCGTCGTTGGGGATGAGCACCTTGCGCGCGAGCGACACGGGCAGGCCCAGTTGCAGGAAGCGGTCGTGGAAGTCCTTCAGGACGAACTTCTTCCCGCTCGCCTCCAGGTGCTTCCGGTAGTCCTCGCGCAGCTTCAGGATCTGCATGCGGCCGGCCGCGTAGTACAGGTACGTGGGGTTGGACGTGCCGCGCTCCACCTCGCGCATCGCGGGGAAGGGCTCGAAGTACGCAATCTCCGCGTAGCGCTTCGCCACCACGTCCACCGGCTCGTTGTACACGTGCAGCGCCAGCGCCGCGTACCACCGCGCGTGCCGCTGGAGCGCGCGCCGCAACTGGCCCAGGCGCACCGACGGGTCACCCTGCCCCAGGCCCTCGTCCACCATCATCTGCTCGGCGTAGTGGGCCCAGCCCTCCACCACGGAGGCGGGGGTGAAGACCTTGCGCACGTCCGTGGGAATCTTGGACCCGTAGAGCAGCTGCACGAAGTGGCCCGGCATGGCCTCATGCACGGTGATGCCCAACAGGCCCGCGCGGTTGAAGTACGTCAGGTGCTGCGACTTCTCCTCGGTGGACCACTCCGCCTCCACGTTGGTGATGTTGTAGTACGCCTCCTTGGCCTTGCTCTCGAAGGGGCCCGGCGTGTCCATGGACGCGAAGCCCAGCCGCTCGTACGGCGGCGTCTCGCGCACGGACGGCAGCGCGTCCGAGGGCAGCGTGAGGATGTCCTTCTCGCGCACGAAGCGCTGCAACTCCACCAGCTGGGTGCGCGCCAGGGGAATCAGCTCCTCGGAGGTGGGGTGGTCCTTCACCAGGACCGCCATCACCTGCTCCGGCGTCTTCGATGGGTCCACCTTCGCCGTCTCGCGCGCCACCCACGCCTTGTACTCACGGATGGCCCGCTCGTTGATGTCGCGAAGCTGGTCCGCGCTCAGCGAGATGTGCTCCTCCAGCGCCAGCTTCTTCTCGAACAACTCGCGGCCCAGCCGGAAGTCGCCGTTGGCCTGGGGCAGCAGCTCCTCCTCCAGCCACTCGGTGAAGCCCTCCATCTGCCGCAGGGCGTCCGCGCGCGCGGCGTGGAAGGCCTCGCGCTCCGCCGGAGGCACCTTGTCCAGGCCCTGGGCCTCCAGGGCGCGCGGCAGGTCCAAGCGCAGGTACACCTGCGTGCCGCGCGCATCGCGGATGGCCTGCTCCGCCCACAGCCGGGGCACACCCGTGAGGTTCGCCTTCGCCGCCTCCAGGACTTGAGGGATGCGCGCCATGCGCGAGCGCATGTCCCGCATCCGCTCGTTCAGCGGCGCGAAGTCTCGCGAGGACAAACTCGACAGCCCCCCGGAGACGAGGCCCACGTAGGCGCCGGGGTTCTTCTCCCAGATGCGCTCCTCCTCCAGCTCCAGCAGCTCCGCGCGAATGGCGTTCTGCAGCACCACGCCGTCGACGGCGTCGTCACCGGAGAGCGCGGAGCAGTTCACCTGCTCCAGCCGGGTGAGCCAGCCGCGCAGCGCCTCCGCCTTGCGTTGCAGCGCTTCCTTGGAGACGTCCTGCAGGTGCGCGTCGTGCGCGTGGAAGCCCAGCCGCGTCGCGCGCACGGGGTTGGCCGCGGAGAACCAGTCCAGATACTCGCGGATGAAGTGCGAGTAGGAAGCGGTGGCGGCGCGAGAGGGCGTTGGCAAGGAGGAGGAGGACTCCGACCCGTCCTTCGAGCGCGACGCGCACGCGGAGAGACTGGCCAGCAAAATGACTGCGACACGAATGCGCATGAGGGCTCTCTTCAAGGATGACGGGCCGAAGTCTCGGCACTCGTGTGGGCAAGGGGTAGGCGGAAACAAGCGCGCTCGCAAGACGCCGTCGTGCGCTCAACCCGTCGGGTCGCCCCGGAGGACACCCTTGACGTGCGCTGACTCACCGTTGCGCGAAGGCCCCCGTGGGTCCGTCCTGAGTCGGACGCTCATGACGCGCGCACAACGCCTGCTTGCTCACCCATGACGACGTGACGCAGGCTGGGACGACATGACTCCGCGCGCCTGTGTCCTGTGGTCCCTGGTGTGGCTGTCCAGTGCGTGTGCCTCGCGTGGGCACCTCCCGAGCACCCCACCTCCTCCAGCGGAGTACGGAACTCCGCACCCCTTCCTCCTCCAGGCCGCGGCGCCCGATGGCCGGTGGCTGCTCGCGTGTCAGGCGCGCGAGGACACCAACAAGGATGGAACCATCGCGGTCAAGGTGGGCAGCCATGGACAGCTCGGCGGTGACGAGGCGCGGCTGTATCTCTTCCGGGAGCCTGGAGCGGGCCTCGCCGTCGACGACGTGCTCGCCGTGGACTCCCTGGCACGACACATCGTCCTGGTGCGCGAGGGCGCGCTCCGACTCCTCGACACCGTGACGGGCACGGAGCAGGTGCTCGCGCCCTGGACCGCCGACGACGTGGGCACGAACGCGTCCCAGCCGCCCGTGCGCGCCAGCTTCTCGCGCGACGGCCAGCGCCTGCTCTATCTGAAGACCGAGGCTGGGAAGAAGGTCGCGGTGCTGCGGGACGTCGCGCGTGGCGAGGAGCGCGTGCTGGACGCGGGCCCGGGGTTGCTCGGACAGGCGAGGCTGCATGAGAACGGACTCTGGGCCGTCTTCGACGTGGTGGCGCAGGACACCGACGAGGACGGCACGCTGACCTGGCCTCATCAACAGACGTCCCTCGCTCCGGCGCGATGCCGGGGACCGGTCAGCTCCGCCTCCCAGGGCGAGCGGAAGGGCGACAGTCCCGTGCGCCGCTTCCTGCGCGTGGACGGCGGCACGCTCGTCGAGGGCAGGGACATCCTCCAGCCGCTGGGTGACGGCCTGCTTCGCACCCTGCCGCATGGCGCCATCGCCTTCGAGGACGCGCGGGGCAACCAGCAGACGTGGGTGCCCGAGAGCTGCCGGGCCCGGCTGTACGCCGTGGACGAGCCCCGTCGACTGCTCGTCGTCGGCTGCAAGACGAGGGACCCGTTGGGGACGACGCTGGAGCTGCACGGCCCCGAGCTGCACCTGTCCCTGGAGCGCGAGGTGTCGCCGTACGCACCGGTGAGGAGGTCCTCCAACGAAGAGCGTCCTCGACTGCTGCCCACCTTCGTCCTCACCAGCAAGGACACCGAGCGCACCTACGCCGTCTTCATCCTGGACATGGAGCGCCACACGCTCGTGCCCCCTCCCATCCCCGCCAGCACCTGGGTTCATGCACAGGGTTCCCATGCGCTGCTGCGGGAGGACCCCACGGGAGACGGCGGAGAGCGTGGGAGGCCTCGACTGTGGCTGTGGAACGCGGACACCGGCGAGAAGCGTCTGGTCGGCGAGGCCAGTGGAGACTTCCAGGAGAGGGCGGGAGAGCGAGTGCTCTACATGGGATGGCTGATGGACCTGGGCACCGGCCAGGTGCTGGGTCCCGTCACCGAAGCGCCCCTGGCCATCGACACGCGGGGCGGAGCGCTGCGCTACACGCATGCCTCCCCCGCGTGGGCCGACCCCAAGCCCGAGAAGACCGTGCCCCTGGGCCCCGTGAAGTGGGAGCCCGCGGTGAATCCCTCCGTGAAACCCACGAGCCCACCCGGGAATACCTCCGCCGCTCCCTCTCCGAGCGGCCCCTGAGCCGCGCGTTTTCCGGGGGTTGATAGCGACCACGGAGGTGAAAGCCCCTTCCCTCTCGCCTGCTCCGTGCGCACATGGAGCGTGTTGGGTGGATGGAGGCGCCAGAGGGCCGGCTGGCGCCTCCGTTTCTCGCCCCTGGGACGGCCGGACGACCCCACCGCGCGGGTCGCGTGCATTTCCACGCCCCTCGCCCGTCCCGGGATGCGATGAGGTCTTCCGCCGCATGCAGGGGGGTTCTTGCGCCTGACGCGTGCGGCAAGGTCCTGGCTGGGCTAAGCGTCTCACCGCGGTCCTGGCCCCGCGCCGGGCCGAGCCCCGGGGCCCGCTCGCTGGAGGAGGTACCAAGCAATGTCTGACGTCGTGAAGAAGAAGCGCCGCTGGCCCTACGTGCTCGGAGGAGTCTTCGCGCTCCTCGTCGTCGTCGTGCTCGGGGTCCTCTGGCGGCTCGACGCCATCCTGCTGAAGACAGCGCGCGAGCAGGCCGCCACGTATTCGCAGAAGCTGGGTCGCCCGATTGAAATCGGGGACATCTCCACCCAGCTCTTCCCCACCGTGGGCGTGGAGGTGGAGAACGTCTCCATCGGCGCCGCCGAGGGTGAGGAGCTGCCGCTCGCGCAGATGGCCTCGCTGGACATCAGCGTCGCGGCCGGCCCCCTGTTGTCCTCGCGAGGCAAGGACATCCAGGTGAAGAACGCCGAGCTGTCCGGCCTCACCGTCAACGTGGTGCGGCTGGCCGACGGCACCACCAACGTGCAGCGCCTGCTGCAGCGGCTGGAGGAGCAGAGCCCGAAGGAGGAAGAGAAGCCGTCCGAGGACGAGTCGCAGCCCACGGACCTCTCCGGTGTCCATGTCGAGCGCGCCGCGCTCACCGACGGCACCATCCGCTTCGTGGACCGTGCAGGGGGACAGGCCGCGCGGGAGCTGGCGGTGAAGGACCTGGACATCGAGGTGAAGGACCTGCGCGCCGGCAAGCCGCTGGTGGTGGACCTGGCCGCCGCGGTGCTCGCGGACAAGCAGAACCTCCAACTGTCGCTGCACGCCGCGCCGCTGCCTCCCACGCTGATTCCCACGCCGGAGCGCGTGACGCTCAAGGCGCAGAAAATCGACCTGTCTCCGCTGGGTCCCTTCCTGCCTCCCGACGTGGGCCTCCAGGCCGGCACGGTGGACGCGGACTGGAAGGCGGAGCTGGGCGGCGCGGTGCCCGGGGGCAAGGGCCCCACGCGGCTCGTGGGTGTCATCTCCGCGCTGGGCCTGCGCTTCGCGGGCTCCGAGGGTGGCAAGGCGCTGGACGTGGTGCTCGACACGGACGTCGCGGGTGACCTCGCCACCGGCGACCTGTCGCTCGACAAGCTGAAGCTGGACCTGGGCCCCGCGAACATCACCGGCAAGGGCCAGGTGAAGGGCCTGCTGTCGGAGAAGCCGTCGGTGCAGGGCTTCGAGCTGGTGGGCCGCAACCTGGACCCCGCCGTGCTCGCCGAGTACTACCCGCCGCTGAAGAAGCAGTTGAACGGCATGATTGCCGGCCCCATCGGCCTGGAGGTGCGCGGCAGTGGCACGCAGGACGCGCAGGCCATCAACGTGGACGTGGACCTGACGCCAGTGCGCCTGCGCGTGCCGGCGCAGCTCACGAAGAACGCGGGCGGCGCCATGAAGCTCACCGCGCGCGTGGCGGGTGCGGCGGCCAGCGGCGGTGCGCTGAAGTTCGACGCGAACGCGGACCTGTCTGGCGTGGACCTGCGGCCCGGCCTGCTGGTGGACAAGTCGCCCGGCCAGCGGATGGACTTCGCCGTCGCCGGCACCTACGCGCCCGGCAAGGGCGGCGCCGGCATGAAGGTGGAGGTGCCGAAGATGACCGCGCACGTCCTGGAGGACACGGTGACGGGCAGCGCGTCCTTCGCGCTCGCGGGTCAGGGCAAGAAGCAGACGACGACGTTCTCCGCGGATGTGAAGGCGAACAAGCTGGACGCGGACGCGCTGTTGTTCGACGAGAAGGAGCTGGCGGCGCGCAACGGCGGCACGGTGCCGGCGCCGGAGTCAGCGGAGCTTCCTCCCGAGGACCCGGCGCGCTTCAACGGCTACCGGGGTGACATCCGCTTCGCGGTGGGAGCGCTGCGCTACAGCGAGATGGACCTGAGCAACGTGACGGGCGTCATCAAGATGACGGACGACCTCATCTCCGTGGAGAAGTTCTCCTCGGGCGTCTTCGGCGGCAAGGTGGCGGCGGACGGGACGACGATTCGTCTGGGCCCCGCCGCCGCGCAGCGGCCCTTCGAGGCGAAGGTGAAGGTGGACGGCGTGCAGGTGGCGCAGGCGCTGGCCCAGGCCACGCCGCAGAAGGTGATGACGGGGACGTTCAACGGGAACGTGGACGTGAAGGGCATCGGCTACACGCCGGAGAAGCTCAAGGAGACGCTGCTGGGCGGCATCAGCGGCAACATCCTGGGCGGCACGCTGCTGGGCAAGGACCTGGTGGCGTCCGTCTCCGAGCCGCTCGCCAAGGCCCTGCCCTTCGCCTCCAAGGCGCTCAAGAGCGGCGAGGTGACGTCGCTGAGTGAGAACCTGCCCTTCGGCGTTCAAATCAAGAACGGCGTCGCGCAGTTGTCCAAGCCCATCACCTGGACGCGGCCGGAAGCCGCGATGAGCTTCGACGGTGGCATCAAGCTTGACGGCACGCTGGACCTCATCGGCTCGGTGGCGCTGACGCCGTCGACAGTGAAGACGCTGACCCTGGGCAAGGTGACGCCGCCTTCGGATATCCCCGTGGGCCTGAAGCTGACGGGCCCGGCGTGGAAGCCCGAAGTGACGGGCGTGGACGTGAAGCCGGCGGTGACGACGCTCGCGAAGCTGGCGGCCTCGTCGCTCGCGGGCAACCTCATTGGCGGCAAGCGCGGCGAGCAGGTGCAGCAGGTCATCGAAGGCGGTGAGGAGAAGCTGCGCGCCGACGCCGAGGCCAAGCGCAAGGAACTGGAGGCCAAGGCCGCCGAGGAGAAGTCGCGGCTGGAGGCCGAGGCGAAGAAGCGCGCCGAGGATGAGGCGAAGAAGCGCCTGCGCGGCATCTTCGGCAAGTAGCCCCGTCGCGGTGCGGGCCAGGGAGCTTCCCTGGCTCGCGTCCGGGATTGCCTGTCTGGTTGTACGTTGGTCCGATGACAGTGTTTGCAATGAGCCCGGCCTGAAGCCGGGCCGTTGTCTCAAGTGTCGGGCCTGGAGACGCTCCCTGTCAGCAAGGGAGGTCTCATGTCGGGTTTCTCGTCGAAGTCGTGGGTCGTTCTCGTGGCGGTGGGGCTCGCGGGGTGTGGCGGGCCGGAGTCGGCGCCCGCAGTACCGCCAGAGGTGGGGCAGTCGGAGCAGCGGTTGTTGACGCTCGTCTCCTGCCCCATCGGGACGAGTCAGACGCAGTACTCACCGCCCCTGAAGCGCACACCACAGGATGTCACCATCTCGACCGCGAATCAGTGGAGCAACTGCATCTCGCTCTTCGGCGGAGTGACGTCCGGGGTGTCCTCCTCCCTGTTCGTCAGGCAGGACTATTCCTGCGACACCCTGGTGGGCATCCTGCCGGTGACCTCGCAGGTCACCTGGAACACAGGGGAGACCTCGACGTTCCGGCAGACGCAGGTGTCGACGAACGTCCAAGGGGCCACCCTGGTCATCCTCCAGATTGGGACGGTCCTCTCCGGAAAGTTCGAGGGAGCCACCCTCGTGCGCACCACCACCCTGCTCGCGTCGGACCTCGCCGCGTGTGATTCCGACACGGGACTCGCGAGCATCTCCGGCCCGGTGACGCTGACGATTCTCGGGCTGCTCTAAGCCGCGCGAACGATACGAACGACTCATGCCAGTGCATCCAACGAACGCGTCCCAAGGGCAGCGCATTGCCGCAGCATCGCTTCCCACCATCACCCAGGAGGTAGCGCCATGTTTTCGATGAAGTCGATGTGGGTACTCGCGGCGGTGGGACTCGGGCTCCTAGCATGTGGCGGACCGGAGTCGTCGCCCGCGGTACCGGAAGAGGTGGGTCAGGCGGAGCAGCGGTTGCTGACGCTCGTCACCTGTCCCGTTGGAGCCACCCACGTCACGTATTCGCCGCCGCTGCGGACCCAGCCTCAGGATGTCGTCTTCACGTCCACTGGGCAGGCGAGCAATTGCTACTCCCTGCTGGGCTCCAGCGTGACGTCCGCGACGTCGTTTGTCTCATTCCTCATGAAGGGCTACTCCTGCACGGACCTGCTCGACATCAGCTCTGGAACCACGCTGCTCACCTGGAACACCGGGGAGAGTTCGACGGTGCGGCAGACGCAGACCACCACGGCCGTCAATGGCAACGCCATCGTCGTCACGCAGACCGGAACGGTCCTCTCCGGCAAGTTCGTGGGAGCGACCTTCGTGCGCACCGTCACCCTGCTCGCGACCGACCTCGCCGCCTGTGACTCTCCCGAGGGACTCACGAGCATCTCCGGGCCGATGACCATCACCCTCCTCGGACTGCTCTGAGGCACATCCCCAGGCCCCTGTTTCATGAAACGCCCTGAAACGATGTGAAACAGCTCTCGTCCCCGAGCGACACCCGTGTCGCCCTCGGGGACGATGGTGGCACGCGCCCTGCTAATGCCCCCTGTCGACGTCCCACGTCAGACAGGAAGCGAGCGCGCGATGAACCCGAGCGAGGACTGCGGCTGCACGGACCCGGCGACCACGCCCATGCCCCACGTGGCTCCGGTAAGCGAGCGCCACCGAATCCTCATCATCGGCGGAGGCACGGCCGGCATCTGCGTGGCGGCGCGCCTGGCTCGGCTGGGTCAGAAGGGCGTCGCGATTCTGGAGCCCTCCGAGCGGCACTACTACCAGCCGCTCTGGACGCTGGTGGGCGCGGGTGAAGCGCGCATCGAGGACACCGTGCGCGATGAGGCCGACTTCATCCCCCGGGGCGTGAAGTGGCTGAAGGACGCCGCCGAGGAGGTCGACCCCGTCCGCCGCGAAGTGCGCACCCGGGGCGGGCTGCGCGTGGGCTACGACTTCCTCGTCGTCGCGCCCGGCATCCAGCTCGACTGGGACAAGGTGGCCGGCCTTCGCGACGCGCTGGAGACCGAACACGTCAGCAGCAACTACGACGTGAAGCTCGCCCCCAAGACGTGGCGCATGCTCCAGCGCTTCCAGGGAGGCACCGCCCTCTTCACCCACCCGGCAACGCCCGTGAAGTGCGCGGGCGCGCCGCAGAAAATCATGTACCTGGCCGCCGACCACTTCCGCCGCACGGGGGTGATGGAGCGCTCGGAGGTGGTGTTCGGCTCGGGCGCCAAAACCATCTTCGGCGTGCAGCCCTATGCCCGCGTGCTGGAAGACGTGGTGAAGCGCTACGGCATCCACACCCACTTCGAACACAATCTGGTCGCGGTGGACGGCGCCCGCCGCGAGGCCACCTTCGAGACGACTCGGGACGGGCAGAAGAACCGCGTCACCCTTCGCTACGACCTGCTCCACGTCACCCCGCCCCAGAGCGCGCCGGACTTCATCAAGAACAGCCCGCTGTCATCGCGCGACGGCGCGTGTGTCGGCTGGGTGCGCGCGGACAAGCACACGCTCCAGCACCCGGGCTTCCCCAACGTCTTCGCGCTCGGAGACGCCTCCGACCTGCCCACCAGCCGCACGGGCGCGGCCATCCGCAAGCAGGCGCCCGTGCTCGTCGAGAACCTCCGGGCCGTCATGGCCGGCCGCATCCCCACCGCGCGGTATGACGGCTACGCGTCCTGTCCCCTCACCACGGGCTACGGCAAGCTGCTGCTGGCCGAGTTCGACTACGACGGCAAGCCCACGCCCAGCTTCCCCCTCATCGACACGCTCCAGGAGCGGCGGGACATGTGGCTGATGAAGAAGTACGGCCTGCCCCAGTTGTACTGGAAGTTGATGATGCGCGGCCGGGCCTGAGCCGGGCCAGGTGCGAGCCGCCGCGCACCGGGCTATGCAGCGTCAGATGCCCACGTCCCGCCCCCCGCGCTCGTCCCAGCTCGCCCTGTCCGCGCTCGATGCGCTCGATGCGCTCGCGGGCGCCGTGCTGCTCGTGGACGCGAGTCGGCGCGTGGTGGGCCTGACCTCCGCGCTGGAGGCGCAGCTCGGCGCCCCAGTGCGCGAGGGGACTCCGCTCGCGGAGGTGCTCGTCCCGCAGGGCGGCGTCGAGCGACTGGAGGCCGTGCTCACCACGGGGCGGGAGACGACGGCGCGGCTGCGCGCGGGGGCGGAGACACAGGCGGTGCGCGTGCGCGCGGTGGCCCTGGAGAAAGAGGGCTGGGCGCTCACCGTCACCCGGGAGCCCACCGCGCGAAGCGCCGAGGGCGTCGAGGTGTTCCACGGCCTGTGGACCCAGGACGCCGAGCTGCGACGGGTCTTCCGCATCGTCGAGAAGGTGGCGCGCGCGGAGTCGAGCGTGCTGGTGCGCGGCGAGTCGGGCACGGGCAAGGAGAACATCGCCCACGCGCTGCATGCGCTGTCCGCGCGTGGCAAGGGGCCCTTCCGCGCCATCAACTGCGCGGCGCTGCCGCCGAACCTGTTGGAGAGCGAGCTGTTCGGCCACGTGCGCGGGGCCTTCACCGGCGCGGTGCGCGACAGTCCGGGACACTTCCGGCTGGCCCATGGGGGCTCACTGTTCCTGGACGAAGTGGCGGAGCTGCCGCTGGACCTCCAGGCGAAGATGTTGCGCGTGCTGGAGACGCGCACCGTCATCCCCGTGGGAGGTCGGGCGCCGGTGCCGGTGGACGTGCGCATCATCGCCGCCACGCACCGGGCCCTGCGACGTGAGGTGGAGGCGGGCCGCTTCCGCGCGGACCTGATGTACCGCCTGCGCGTGGTGCCCATCTTCCTGCCCACGCTCCGGGAACGCCGCGGGGACATCCTCCCGCTCGCCCTGCGCTTCCTGGGCGAGCTGCACCAGCGCGGGACGCGGCGCGTGGAGCGAATCGCCCCGGGCGCGCGCCGACTGCTGGAAGCCCACACCTGGCCCGGCAACGTGCGCGAGCTGCGCAACGTCATGGAGTACGCCTACGTCATCGGCGAGGGCGCGGTGCTGCGCGAGGTGGACCTGCCCCCGGAGTTCTCCGAAGGGAGGACTGCTTCATCCCCCGCTGTCGCCCTCTCGCCGACGACAGGTGTCCTGCTCGACGAACAGAAGGTGCGAGCGGCCCTGGCCCGAGCAGGCGGCAACCGCTCCGAGGCCGCACGCCTGCTCGGCGTCAGTCGCGTGACACTGTGGCGCCGCCTGCGCGCCCTGGGCGAAGCCGGGCACTGAACCTGTTCCACTGGGGCGACAACTGTTTCACCAGGGTGTTTCAGTTGTTTCCCCGGGGACGGCGCTCCCTCCGAAATGGACCCGGGCCCTGCTCGGAGAAGGGGCACTGGCACGGCACTCGCAATATCGTCGGGGGCGCATGGCGGTCATCTCTTCAGGGAAACGGGCGATGCTCTTCCGACAGCTCTTCGACGCGGAGTCCTCGACCTATACGTACCTGCTGGCGGACCCGGCGACGCGAGAGGCCGTGCTCATCGACCCGGTGCTGGAGCAGGTGGAGCGTGACCTGCGGCTGCTGACGGAGCTCGGGCTGAAGCTGACGGTGGTGATGGAGACCCACGTCCACGCGGACCACATCACCTCGGCGGGACTCCTGCGTGCGCGCACGGGTGCCCAGGTGATGGCCTCCCCCCGAGGAGCGCCCTGTGTGGACCGACAACTGGTGCATGGGGACCAGGTGCGCGTGGGCGGGTTGGAGCTGCGCGTGCTGGAGACCCCCGGGCACACGGATGACAGCCTCAGCTTCCTGTGTGACGGGCGGCTCTTCACGGGCGACGCACTGCTCGTTCGCGGCACGGGCCGCACCGACTTCCAGAACGGCGACTCGGGGCAGCTCTACGACTCCATCACCCGCGAGCTCTTCACGCTGCCCGATGCGACGGAGCTGTATCCCGGCCACGACTACGCGGGCTTCACCGCGTCCTCCGTGGGCGAGGAGAAGCGACACAACCCGCGACTGGCGGGCAAGTCTCGCGAGGACTTCATCACCTTCATGAACGAGCGGCGGATTCCACCCCCGCGCAAGCTGGACGTGGCCGTCCCCGCCAACCGCGCCTGCGGTCTGGACCCCGAGCCCCTGTCACCGTCCTCCGCATGACGTGACGTGCCCTCGGGCACGGGCCTCCGCGCCGTCATCCCAGAACCCTGGTGTCCGACCCCGAGCAACGGGACGGCGCCCTATTGCCCGCGTCCTTCCCTCATCGGGAGGACGAGAGAAGGAGTCACCGTCTTGAGTCACCTCTTCGACAGCGCCCATCCCCAGCCCGCCGGATACCGCGACGTGGACGTACGACAGCTCGCGGCGGAGCGCCCCTCGGGGCTGCACCTGGTCGACGTGCGCGAGCCGTCCGAGCTGGATGGGATTCTGGGACACCTCGATGGCGTGCGTGCGGCACCGCTGGCCACGGTGCGCGAGGCGGCGGCCTTGTGGCCCAGGGACACGGAGGTGCTGCTCATCTGTCGCTCGGGGGCGCGGTCGGCGCGGGCCGCCACGCAGTTGGTGGAGCTGGGCTTCACGCGGGTGATGAACCTGCGCGGGGGAATGCTCGCGTGGAACACGGAGGCGCTGCCCGTGGTGCGGCTGCCCTCCAGTGCGACGCCAACCCTGGCGGAGGTCCGCGACACCTTGCGAGCCCGGCTCCCCGGTGTCTCCGACGTGGAGGCGCTGCCCCGAGAGCCTTCGCGCGCGGAGCTTGGCGCCGTGCTGGACGCGCTCCAGGCCACGACTCCCTCGGGGCTGGTGGACACCGCGAGCTTCGAGCGGACGCTGCGCGAGGTCCGGGACCTGCTCGCCGTCGCGCGGTCTGGGGGCGCATCGCGATGATGTTGTACGTGGGCCTCGCGGGCGCGTTGCTCGTGGGCGTGTTGTTGGGGTTGTTGGGTGGCGGCGGTTCCATCCTCACGGTGCCCTTGCTGGTGTACGTGCTGGGTGTGGAGCCCCGCACGGCCATCGCCATGTCGCTGGTGGTGGTGGGGGTCACCAGCGCGAGCGGAGCGCTCTTTCATGCACGGGCAGGTCGGGTGCGGTGGCGCACGGCCTTCGTGTTCGGCGCGGGCGGGATGGCGGGCGCGTTCCTGGGAGGGAAGCTCAATCCCCTCTTCTCCGCGAGCACGCTGATGTTGTTCTTCGCGGGGGTCATGGTGGCCGCGGCCATCGCCATGCTGCTGCGCACGGAGGCCACGCGGGTGTCCACCGAAGTCACTCCGCGCGCGACAACCCACGTGGGACGGATACTCCTTCAAGGCCTGTGCGTGGGAATCCTGTCCGGCCTCGTGGGCGCGGGCGGAGGGTTCCTCATCGTCCCCGCGCTCGCGCTGGTGGGCCTGTCCACGCCGATGGCCACCGCCACCTCGCTGGTGGTCATCGCGCTCCAGTGCGCCGCGGGCCTCGTGGGACATCTGGGTCATGTGGTGTTGCCGTGGAAGCTCACGGGCGAGGTCCTCGCGGTGGCACTGGCGGGGAGCCTGCTTGGAGGAAAGCTCGCGGGACACGTGGCGCCGGGCTCGCTGCGCAAGGGCTTCGCGGTCTTCGTGCTCGCCACGGCCACCTTCTTGCTGTGGGCCCAGCTTCCCCTCGGACTGCGCGCGCGGCTGGGACAGGGGCTGGCCAGCGCGGGCGCCTGGCCCTGGGTGGCGGTGGCCACGGGCGTGGGCCTCCCCATTGTCCTGTGGCGGCTGCGTGTCGTCCGACAACGCGCGACGCGAGGACACTGACCACAGGCGCGCGTCCCGTACACTTCCCCCGTTGACCCGTGACGCCGCCGCATCGAGAGTCCTCGGCATGAAGCTGAGACCCATCGCAGAAGTGGGCGCCGAGCTGGGCCTGGCTCCCGACGACGTGCATCCCTGGGGAACGAATCGCGCCAAGGTGTCACTCGACGCGCTCGGCAAGCAGGGCGACCGGCAGGGACGGCTCGTGCTCGTCTCCGCCATCAACCCCACGCCTCCTGGCGAGGGGAAGACCACCATGTCCGTGGCCCTGGCCATGGGCCTGCGCCGTCGCGGACGCAAGGCCGTCGCCGCGCTGCGAGAGCCGTCCCTCGGTCCCGTCTTCGGCGTGAAGGGCGGAGGCACCGGCGGCGGACAGTCCAGCCTGGAGCCCGCGGCGGACATCAACCTGCACTTCACCGGTGACCTGCACGCGATTACCAGCGCCAACAACCTGCTCGCCGCGCTGGTCGACAACGCCGTGTATTACGGCCAGCCGGTGGCCATCGACGCCACGCGGGTGCGGTGGCGGCGCGCGATGGACATGAACGACCGGTTCCTGCGCAACGTCATCATCGGCCTGGGCGGCAAGGCTCACGGCGTCCCGCGAGAGGCCGCGTTCGACATCACCGCCGCGAGCGAGGTGATGGCCATCCTCGCGCTGTCGGAGAACCTCAAGGATTTGGAGGAGCGGCTGGGCCGCGTCGTGGTGGGCCACTCGCCGGACGGCAAGCCCGTGCGCGCGCGCGATGTGGACGCGGCGGCGGCCATGGTGGCGGTGCTGAAGGACGCGCTGATGCCCAACCTGGTGCAGACGCGCGAGGGCGGCCCCGCGCTGGTGCACGCCGGCCCCTTCGGCAACATCGCCCACGGCTGCAGCTCCGTGGTGGGTACGCGGATGGGCCTGGCCTACGCGGACGAGGTCGTGACGGAGGCGGGCTTCGGCTTCGATTTGGGCGCGGAGAAGTTCCTCGACATCAAGTGCCGCAACACCGGCCTGTGGCCTCGGGGCGTCGTACTGGTGGTGACGCTGCGCGCGCTGAAGTACCACGGAGGCGCACCGCTCGCGCGCGTGGCCGAGCCGGACAGCGCCGCCCTGGCGCGCGGCTTCGCGCATCTGGAGAAGCACCTGGAATCGGTGCGCGCCTTCGGCCTGCCGGCCGTGCTGTGCGTCAACCGCTTCCCGCAGGACACGGAGTCGGAGCTCGACGAACTGCGCGCCTTCGGCAAGGAGCGCGGCGTGGAGATGGCCGTGTGCGAGGGCTTCACGCGCGGCGGCGAGGGCGCGCTGGAGCTGGCGGACCGGGTGCTCGCGATGCTGGACGCGACGGACGCGGCGCCGCCCGCTCCGCGCTTCCTCTACGAGTTGAAGCAGTCCCCCGAGGAGAAGGTCCGCGCCATTGCCCGCACGGTGTACGGCGCGGAGGACGTGGCCTTCACGGCGTCGGCGCGCAAGGATTTGGAGATGGTGCGCGAGCTGGGAGGCTCGGAGCTGCCGGTGTGCATGGCGAAGACGCACCTGTCGCTGTCGGATGACGCGACGAAGCAGGGCCGGCCGCGCGGCTTCACGCTCACGGTGCGCGAGGTGCGCCTGTCCGCGGGCGCGGGCTTCATGGTGGCGCTCACGGGCGACATCCTCACCATGCCGGGCCTGCCTCGCGAGCCGGCGGCGAAGCGCATCACCGTCCACGACGACGGCCGCATCACCGGGTTGATGCAGGGCGAGTAGCCGTCGCCCGGTGCATCGACGAGCACGGGCGGCCCGGACGTCGGGCCGCTCTTGCGCTCACACGCGGAACGACGTGGACAACTCCTGGAGCCGGCCGAGCGTGGCGTTGATCTGCGTCACGGCTTCCTCGGCCGTCATGGTGGAAGTCACAACGTCCGCCATCATCGAGGACAGTTGCGTCATCACCTCGGTCATCTGCGCGATGCCCGCGTTCTGCTGGGTGACGGAGGCGACAATCTGGCGCGCCGCCTGACTGCTCTCCTGCACCACCGTGGTGATTTCCTTCAGCGAGTCGGCCGAGGCCAGCACCTGCTCGATGTTCTCCTCCATCTTCTCGCTGTCGCCCTCCGCGATGGAGGTCGTCTGGCGGATGGCCTGATTGATTTCGAGCAGAATCTTGCCGATGCGCTGCGTGCTCTGGAGGGACTGGCCGCTGAGCGCGCGCATCTCCCGCGCCACCACCGCGAAGCCCCGGCCCTCCTCGCCCGCGCGCGCGGCTTCAATCGCCGCGTTGAGCGCCAGCACGTTGGACTGGTCCGCCAGGTCCTTCACGCTGCTGATGATTTCCCCGGCGTGCACGGCCTGGTCGCTCAGGTGCGCGATGCTGCCCACCAGCGTGCCCACCCGCTGACGAATCTGCTGCATGCCCTCCGCGCTCTGCTCAATCGATTGCTGGCCGGACGAACTGAACGCGTCCGCCTGCGCCGCCACCTTCAGCACCATCTCAGCGCGGCTGGCCGCCATGCTGGAGGTCTGCGCGATTTCGGCGATGGTGGTGCTCGCCTCGGTGAGGCTGCGGGACTGGTTGGTGAGGAAGTTCACCTGGTCCTGGCTCGCCTGCGTCAGTTGCGCGGCCGCCGAGGACAGCTCCATCACCACGGACCGCAGCGTGGCGGGCACCTCGCGCAGCCGGTTGACCATCACCTGGAGGCTGCGGCCCAGGTCTCCCACTTCGTCCTGCCCGGCCGTGTCGATGGGCTGCGTCAAATCCCCCTCTTGGGCGATTTTCTGCGCCACCGCCGACAGCCGCGCCATGGGCACCGCCACTTCCCGGTGCAGCCAGAAGGACAGCGCCACCATCAGCGCCAGACACACCAGCGACAGCGCCCCCACCAGCCACGAGGCCCCACCCGCCAGCACCACCATGAAGATGACCGCCAGGAACACCGCGGCGACAGCCGGAGACAGCATCACTTTCTGCTTCAGCTTCAAACGCACCGAGCCCCCTCCCTCTCCGCGACCACGGAGCCCTCCGGCGTCATGCCGCCGTCCCACCCGGCCAGGCTCCGGCAGTTGAAGCGCGGCTCCCTGGGGAGCCTGCTGCGCCAGCTCATGTCGCCATCCTTCCGAGGGGCCCCGAGGACCCCCTGAAGCTCGGACGGACCGGTGATCCGCCGAAGCGCAGGATAGCCAACTGAACACTTGCTGCTAAGCCTCCCCCCGAAGGTCATCCCACAGTGTCACCCGAGGGGTTTCCACCAGTCTGGGTGGAAATAGACCCCTGCACTGGAAGGATCATCCCAGGGAGTCGAGGCGGCGGCAGCCATCGACGCGGAGGACGAAGTCGGCGCCGAAGGCACCGGCGGGGGTGAGGGCACCGGGAGAGGGCTGGGCGAGCAGCTCTTCCACGGCGTGGATGGAGGCGCGGGCGGTGAAGGCGTAGCCCTCTGGCACTTCCAGCCAGGCCTGGGCGGAGCGGCCATCCGGGGCGCGGGCCTGGGCCCAGACCTGGGAGCGGCTGGACAGGCGCATGTCGGCGTCGGGGCCCTTCACGCGGGACTCGACGAGCTTCATCAATCCGTCGCGCACGAGGCCGACCTTCAGGACCTGGCTGAGCACGGGATAGGTCCACCGCAGGGCGCGAGCGGAGGACGAGGGGAAGGCCATGTACGTGGTGATGTTGGGGATGCCGGTGGTGCGGTACGCGGTGGAGAGGTCGCCCCAGGGGATGGGCATCACGGTGCGCTCGCGGTCGATGAAGCGCTGGCGGCGGGCGCCCTGGCCCATGGGGAAGGGTTGGAGGACGCCGTCGCGGCGGACCTTGCCGCCCTCGGGGAGTTGGAGGAGGGCGGACTTGGTGGTGCCGGCGCTGGCCTGGGAGCCGGCGGAGATGGCGATGTCGAGCTCGGTGGCGCCGGGGACCTGTTCGGCGACGTAGCGGGCGAGGCAGTCGGTGGGGACGACGTCGAAGCCGACGCCGGACATCAGCGAGACGCCGCGCTCCCTGGCTTCGGCGTCATGGCGGAAGGAGCCCTCGAAGACGGGAATCTCGCCGGTGATGTCCAGGTAGTGGGTGCGCGAGGCGAGGCAGGCCTGGCGCATGGGCTCGCTGGTGTGGACGAAGGGGCCGGCGGCGTGGAGCACCAGGGGCAGGCCCTCCATCGCGGCGGCGAGCTGGCGTGCGTCGTCCAGCGCGGCGGGACGGACCTCCAGGCCGAGCGCGTCGGCCAGCGGGGCCAGCTTCTCGCGGGAGCGGCCGGACAGCACGGGCCGGTGGCCCCGACGCACGGCCTCCTCGGCGATGAGGCGGCCGGTGTAGCCAGAGGCGCCATACAGCAACCAGCGGGGGGTCGAGCTCGAAGTCGTCGTCACGGCCGGCCACGCTACCAGGAGCACCGGGCGCGGGATGGAGTCCGCGTCGGTCCACTCTGCTATCTGTCAACGGCCTCAACACTTCTCCCTCGACAGGGACCTTCGACACCGGAGGCATGATGCGGCGGCGAGCTGGCTGGGCCCTCTTGCTGGGAATCGGTGTCGCCATCCCAGGGTGCGCGAGCCCGAACCCATGGGTTCGGGTTTCTCGTCGCGCGGACGGCATCCTCGTCGTCCAGGGACCCGCTGCCGGGCCATTCGAAACCAAGGAGGAGCTGGCCCAGAAGGCCTGTGAGCTGGTGACAAGATGTTCGAAGGCCAGGACTGGCTGCCATGAAGCGGAGAGCATCCATGCGACGAACCCTCCTCGCGGTCGCTTCTCTCGGAGTCCTGAGCGGCTGTTCCTTCTTCGGCTACCACAAGCATGAGAAGGCGCGGTGGGCTCCGCCGGAGCAGGCCCGCGACATCGACTTCCCGGACTCCTTCGAGACGGGTGTCCATCTGACGGGGCCCATGGTGTCCGCGATGGAAGTGGCGATGAGCGACTTCCTTCCACCAGGAGGCAAGCTCAAGGGTCACCGCACCGACCCGAGACTGGATGAGTGTCTGTCCCGTCGAAGTACCTACGAGACCTTCATCCTCCAGGCTCGCGACGACCTCTACTTCGTCCGGTTTTCACCTGTCCTGAGCCGCTGCGGCCTGGATGTCCCCATCCTGGATGGCGGCGCGGTCTATGCCGTCGACAGCCAGGGCCAGATTCTCGACGTCCACTGAGACGGCGCGAGCAGGCTCGCGAGCCGCCCTGCCCTCACCGGGCCAATGCGACTTCGGACCGGTGATTCACGTGCGCGTCCTCGACGCAGACGAGCAGCGCACGCAGGGCCGAGGGTGACGGCGCCGTCAGGAGTGCCTCGCGCAGCCGCGCGTTGCGCAACAGCGCACCGATGCGCGCGAGCACATTGAGATGCAGGCCCGCCGTATCCGGCGGCGACACCATGCCCACGAAGACGTGCACGCGCCCTCCGTCGGCCTCGCCGAAGTCCACGCCCTGGGAATGGACTCCCACGCAGGTGACGATGCGCGACACGCCAGCGAGCCGACAGTGCGGCACCGCCACGCCCCCCACCATCGCCGTCGAACCCAGCTGCTCACGCGCCAGCAGATGCGCCGCCAGCTCCTTCGGCGACACCCGCGCCCGAGTCGACATCAGCCCCGCCAGCTCGTGCACCACCCCCACCCGCTCGCGCGCTTCCAACGACAGGCGGACAGCTTCTACGTCCAGGAAATCAGTCCACCTCAGCATGCCTCACCTCCTCGGGCGCCCGGCTGCCTCCCGAGTCGGCGCAGAGATGTGTCCACCGCCGCGATTCCGCATCCCTCCGCTGTCTTTCTTCGAGCCCACTACACATTTCTCTCCGGTTTTTCGGGCTCAGTCGTTTCGACCCCGCCCCTCTCGCCTTCTCAACCTCGTCGAAGGCGAGCCCACGGACCGTCGCGTCATCGAGCGAGAACGTCGAGCGCCCCGGGACACGCCCTCCGGAGCGGCCCGGTCCACGCCTCGTCGCCCTTGGACCGGCTCCGCCAGATGCTCCGTGCCCGACATCCGCCTCGCCCTCCAGGGCGGCCCATCCGCGCACGGCACTCAGCGAGAGAGAGACATCTCGTTGCGAAGCGGCAGGCACGCCTCCTCCGCGCGAACGAGCAGCGCGCGCATCACTCCAGCCGACGGCGCGGCCATCAACTCCGCGCGCAATTCGGGGTCATGCAGCAGCGTCGCGATGCGCGAGAGCACATTGAGATGCAGCCCCGCCGTGTCCGGCGGCGACACCATGCCCACGTAGATGCGCACCAGCCCATCCTCGGGCGCGCCGAACGCCAGCCCACCCCGGTGGATGCCCAGACAGGTGACGATGCGCTCCACGCCGGCATGGCGACAGTGCGGCACCGCCACGCCTCCCTCCATGACCGTCGACCCCAGCTGCTCTCGCGCCAGCAGGTGCACCGCGAGCTCTCGCTGCGACACCCCGGCCCGGGCCGACATCAGCCCCGCCAGCTCGTGCAACACCGCCCCCCTGTCTCTCGCCACGAGCGACGGGCGGATGGCCTCCACGTCCAGGAACTCGGTCCACCTCAACATGCCTTCCTCCCAGGGCGGCCAATCACCACCCGCACGGCGGAGCACCGAGGCTCCGCCACGAACTCGCCCGACTCGAGGACCCTCAAACCGCCACCGCCACGCGCTCGCGCCCGGACAGGACGATGCACGCGGCCAGCACCCGCGCCGTGAAGGCATCCCGCTCGTCATCGTCGAACGCCCGTGCGAGCAGCTCGGGGTCGTCATCCAGGAACAGCGTGGAGCCCAGCCGGTCATACACGTGCTCCAGCAGGCCTCGGCAGCACGAGCACCGCCGAGCACCATCCAATGCATGTTCCGCACGCACTCGCGCCTCCACCAGTCGCTCCACGCCGAGCACACGCACCGCCTTGAGCGGCGCCTCACCAGGCGACGGACCGACCTCCCGCGTGGCCCGCGAGTGGAACAACGACAGTGACTTCACGAATCGGGGCAGCCGCATGGGTCCTCCGTGCCGGGCCTTCATGACCCGCGCACGCCCCTCCCCATCGCATCCGCCGTGCCGACCACCCTCGCGCCAGACGCTCGGAATCCGGAGCCTTTTTCCAAGGGTCCCCGCCGTCACAGTGCAGACCGCAACCTGGAGCCCCGCGCGGCACGGCACGTTGCGACGCTCCCGCGTGTCCCAAGCCGAGCACGCTCGCCTGCCCGCCCACCCGGTGTGGCAGCATGCGCGCCCCATGAAGCCCCTCTCCTCCGCACTCCTCTTCTGCGCGCTGCTCTGCGCCTGTGACGACTCCGACCCGGGCTCCCCGGACTCGGGCACCCAGGTGGAGCGCGGCCCTCGCGCGATTCCTCTCGAAGGCGACCCCAACGGCCTGTTCTGGGACGCCACCACGCAGACGCTCTACATCGCCGACGACCAGAACCACCGGCTCCTCAAGTACCGCGATGGAGAAGGCGTCTCGGTGGCGGCCACGCTTCCGGACGCGCCCGCCAACAGCCCCAACCTGGGCGAGGTCGTCCGGCTCCAGGACGGCACCCTCGTCACCGTGCGCTTCGGCTTCGGCAACGCGGGCGCGGTGTTGTTCGTGCGTCCGGATGGCACCCCGGGCACCGTGCCGGGACTCCCCGCCAACCGCCGCCGCATCGGCCTCACGGTGACGAAGGACGGACGGCTGCTCGACAGCTACTTCGTGCGCAACAACAACGTGAACGTGGGCTCGGTGGCGCACGTCACGCTGGAGGGCACCGAGACGGAGCTGGTGGGCGCGCTCCAGAAGCCCGTGGGTGTGCTGGCCGTGGAGGACACGCTCTACATCGCCGACCAGATCGCCGGGAAGGTGTACCGCTCCCCGCTGTCCAACCCGTCGTCGCTCACGACGCTCGCCACCATCGCCGAGCCGGACCTGTTGGCCCTGGGGCCTGGGGGCTCGCTGCTCACCGGCACGCGCCAGGGCACGGTACTGCGCATCTCCACCACGGACGGCTCGACGTCCGCGCTGGCCACGGGCTTCCAGCAGGTGCGCGGGCTCGCGTACGACGCCGTCAACCGCCGGCTCTTCGCCGCGGACCACGACGACGACGAGACCAACGGCACCACGCACTTCCTCCAAATCATCCCGGTCGACTGATGCGACACACTCCGTGGTGGTTGCTCTGGGCACTGGCCTCCACGCCGGCGCTCGCGGACGAGGCGTGGCTGCGACCGACGCTCGTGGGGGAGCTGGACTACCGCCAGCACGCCTCGGACGTGGAGGGCTTCGACGGCTTCACCCTCGCGCGCCTGCGGCTGGGCGCCGAGGCCCGTCCCCTCCCCTGGCTGGTGGCGCGCGGCGTGGCGGAGTGGGCCCAGGAGAAGCCCGCCCTCATCGACGCCTTCGTCGCGGTGACGGTGCTGCGCGACGTGCGCCTGTCGCTCGGCTACACGAAGACGCCGCTGTTCCCCAGCGCGCACGACGAGAACCTGCAGGCCCGCGCCATCCCCGAGCTGTCGGGCCTGGCGCAGTCCTTCTGGCCCCGAAGAGACCTGGGACTCGAGGCCCGGTGGTCACCGATGAACCTGCCCGTGGAGACCTGGGTGCGCGTGGGCAACGGCTCGCGCAGCCCCCTGGGCAATGACAACCAACTGCCCGCGCTGGATGCCCGGGTCGATGGCCGGTGGGGCCGCTCGGCGGGCGTGCCGGAGTCCTTCTGGGGCGTGCGCGTGGGCGCGGGGGCGCATGTGGAGAGCGCCTATGACCGCGCGGGCATCGGCGGCATCGGCCCGCAGGGCTTCGTCTACTACCGGCCGCCTCCCGTGAGTGGGACGCGCACCGTGACGGAGGCGCACGCGCGCCTGGACGTGGGGCCGGTGCGAGTGGCCGCGGAGGCCGCCGCCGCATGGGAGCGGCGCTCGCGCGACACGGATGGAAACCCGGAGACGCCGCGCGAAGCCCTGCCCGAACTCAAGAGCCAGGGCGCCTCGCTGGAGGTGTCCTGGGTGGCCTGGGGCAAGCCTCGCGACGACGGACCTTCCTGGCCCCGAGCGAACGAGGACTCCACCCAGGCACTCCAGGCGCTGCGCGAGGGGCATCTCCCCCTGGGCGCGCTGGAAGTGGCCGCGCGCGTCGAGCGACTGTGGCTGGGCCGTGGTGCCTCCGACGTGCAATCCGGTGGCGGGACGAGCGGCGCCCTTGCCGTGCGCTGGTGGACCACGTCCTTCCTGGGGGTCGGCGTCGCGGGATACGTCCAGCGCTACGACACGGCGCCGCTCGAGGAGCCGGACCGACGCACCTCCTGGCTGGTGCTGGCGCGCACGACGGTGAACTTCAACTAGCGCAGCGCGCGGCCGTGGAGTCGGGCCTGCTCCTGACAGGCGCCCTGGCACTCGGGGAAGAGCAACAGGAAGCGGGCCTGCTCACGGCAGCGCGGCACCAGCCCCGTCTGCACGGGTGTCGAGCAGAGGCGCTGGAAGCCCGCCCACGCATCGTCGAACACGGCGGCGCGCGCGTCGGGCTCCAGGGACAGCACCGCGCGGCGCTCCGAGGCCAACCAGCCGACCATGGTCGCCAGGGCCCCTCCCAGCGCGAGCACCCACAGCAGGTCCTTCCACCACGGACGCGCCAGGGTGGCGGGCTCGCGCTCGACAGCGGAGTCAGGGGAGGACGACACGACGGACAGGTGCGGATTGGGACGCATGACGGCGACTCGAGGGGCAAGCCCCGTGCCGCGCGTCGTCGTCGGTCCTCCGAGGGGCCGTGTCCCTCGAAGTCCCGTGGCCGTTGCATTCGGCAAGCGTGCGCGTGGGAGGCCGTGCATCGCGCAAGGCCTCCACCGTCGAGTCCGCGAGCGACAGGATGCTCAGCGCACGGCGTTGCGCAGCACGGGGGCGAGCTCCTGGCGGCAGGCCTCGTCACACTCCGGGAAGCGCTGGATGAACTCCGCCTGCTTCTGGCAGCGCCGGAGGAGGCGGGGGCCGGCGTCGCCCAGGCACATGAGGTCGAAGCTGTCGCGCGTCTCCTCGAAGAGGGCCTCGCGCTGGGCGGGGGACATGGCGTTGATGGCGCGGTTCTCTCCGCCCTGGAGATAGGCCCACACGCCGGCAAGCACCAACAGCACGATGCCCAGTGTCACTCCCTGGCGGACGCGCTTCTCGTTGCGGGTGGGGGGCCTGTCTCGGGTGAAGATGTTGTCGTCGCCACCCTCGTTGTTCCCATTCAAACCCATAGGCCCCTGTTCCACCGCAATCCGGGGACCAACGCCAGCATTGGTTGCAGGGGGTGTGTTGCAGCCTGCACGAAAGGGCGGGGCGCGGGTTGCGAACCGCACGGCGGGAGCGAGTCGGGCGCCGTGGAAGTCCCCGTGAGGACTCACGTCGTGCAGGTCGCACGGCCGGGCTCGGGTGATGCAATTAGACTCCACGCATGGATGCACGGCTGGAGCAGGCCCCCGTTTCCGGGGAGCGCCCGATGCGGGTGCTGGTGGTGGATGACGAGCGCAACATCCGGCACACCTTGAGGGTGTGTCTGGAGGGGTTCGGCTGCGAGGTGCGGGAGGCGGCCACTCCGGAGGCGGCGCTGGCCGCGCTCGCCCAGGGGCCGGCCGACCTGGCCTTCGTCGACCTGCGGCTGGGCACCTCGAGCGGATTGGATTTGCTGCCCCGATTGCTCGCCGAGTCACCCAACCTGGACGTGGTGCTCATCACCGCGTACGCGACGTTCGACACGGCGGTGGAGGCGGTGCGGAGGGGCGCGCGCGACTACCTGCCCAAGCCCTTCACGCCGGCGCAGATTCGGCATGTGCTGGACCGCTCGCGCGAGCACCGGGCGCTGTCGTCGCAGTTGGAGAGCCTGGAGGGGCAGCTGGCGCAGGCGGTGCCGGAAGCGACGCTGGAGACGACGTCGCCGGTGATGCATGCGGCGATTGGACTGGTCTCCCGCGCGGCGACGTCCGACGCGGCGGTGCTGCTGCGGGGAGAGAGCGGCACGGGCAAGGGCGTGCTCGCGAGGGCGCTGCATTCGATGAGTGCCCGGCGGCGGCGGCCCTTCGTCACGGTGAATTGTCCGACGCTGTCGGAACAGCTCCTGGCGAGTGAGTTGTTCGGCCACGTGCGCGGGGCATTCACGGGGGCTGTGAAAGACCAGCCGGGGCGGGTGGAGCAGGCGGAAGGGGGCACGCTGTTCCTGGATGAAATCGCGGAGATGAGCCCCGCGCTCCAGGCGCAGTTGTTGCGGTTCCTCCAGGAGAAGCAGTTCGAGCGACTGGGCGAGGGCCGCACGCGCAAGGCGGACGTTCGCGTGGTGGCGGCGACGAATCGCGACTTGGAGAAGGACGTAGCGGAGGGACGGTTCCGCGAGGACCTGCTCTACCGGCTCAACGTCATCGAGGTGAAGCTGCCATCGCTGCGGGAGCGGCCGGAGGACCTGTTGCCGCTGGCGAGGCGGTTCGTGGCGTTCTTCGCGAAGGCGGCGCAGCGGCCGACGACGCCGGAGTTGTCGCCCGCGACGGAGAAGATGCTGCTGGCGTATCCGTGGCCGGGCAACGTGCGCGAGCTGCGCAACGCGGTGGAGCGAGCGCTCATCGTATGGCCGGCGGGTGTGCTGGAGCCGCAGGCGTTTCCGGAGCGAATCGCCGCGGCGGCGGGTTCGGTGGTGACGCTGGGCGGGCCGCACACGTTGGAGGAAGTGGAGCGCGAGCACACCCTGCGCGTGATGACCTCCGCGCCGACGTTGGACGAGGCGGCGAAGGTACTCGGCATCGACGCATCCACGCTGTGGCGCAAGCGCAAGAAGTACGAATCCGGAGGCAAGGGCGAGGGCTGAGCCGGCGAGGCCGTCCCTAGACTTCCGTGAACTTCATGCCGGTGGTGTCCCCTTGCTCCAGGGCCTCGCGGATGCCCAGGGAGACAATCAGCGCCACGTTCCAGCCCCACGGGCGGAACACCCTCGTCGACCCCACCTGGGTCGGGTCGATGCGCAGTCCCCGAACGTTGCGGTACTCGCCTACCTTTTCGGGTTGCTCGTCCTCTGTCGTCCAGCGCTCGATGAAACGCGAGGCCTGGTCATCAATGCATCGGACAAGCCGGGTCGCCACGAGGATGTAGAACGGCTCGGCCTGTTCCCGCACCTCCACCGGAATGAGCTGCACGTCACCCGGGGCAAACGCTGAGAAGACCGCGGCCACCCCGGCATGAACCACGGGGATGCAGAGACCCGCGCGAGTGAAGCCGAGCGCTTTTCCCGGTGTCACCACGGGAACCCTCAAGCGCCCCGGGTCGGGCAAGGCGCGGCCATCCGTGAAGGCCCAGGGGTCATCCAGCTCCCTGCCGCCAGCGTCCGTGGGTGTTCCGAGAGCCCAACGCCCCGGCATGCTCATGTCTTCGGTGAGTTCGAAGTACCGCTCTGGCATGCCGACCATTGTGGCGTCACCTGGCACGAGTCACCAACCTGTTCAGCTCGGAGCCTTCCTTGGAAATCTCCCGCGCCAGTCGCTGGAGTTCCGCCGTCAAAGCCTGACGGCACTGCTGGATGCTTCGGCAGCTTCGCGTCGCGGTGAACAGCCGGTTCAAGACTTCCTCGTGGTACTCCTGCGGGTGCGGCCCTTTGTGCCCCTTGATGCGGACGATGTTCGCCGGGTCGTTCAGCGACATGCCCGCTTTATCGAAGAGGCTCTGGAACTGCGGCGACCAGGGCCCCCCTTGATTCGTGGACTCCCACCACTTGTCCGTGGCGATGTGGTGGTCATGCCCCTTGGCGTCCACCGGCGCGGCAGCTGTACCGCCTAACCCCTGGGCTGTCGTGGCGACCGCACCCGGCCCCACCGCCATGGTGACGGCTTCGCTCGTCACAGTCACCGCCTGCACCTCGCCCACGGCGGAGAGCACGAGCCCCGCCCGCGAGCCGGCATGCATGGAGGCCTGCGCCGAACCGGGAAGCATTGGCACCTGCCACGCGAATCCCGCCGCCGTACTTCCAACGGCCACAGTGGCCAGCAGCGCGAAGGCCCTCGCCGCATTCCTCCCCATCACCTTGCCGTACCGCTCCCCTGCGTCGCGAAGCTCTCCAAAGGTGCGCGCTCGGTCCGCTGACTCCATCAGTTCGCGGAAGCCCGTCACCAGCCCCCAGAAAGTGTCCACGCCCAGGTACACCACCAGCGTCGCCGTCATCACCGCCGCGAGGCCCTTGCTCACCGGCTCGGGCACCGTCCACAAAATCAGGTACAGCGTCCCCGTCCACACCGCCGCCGCCAACATCGCCTGCGGGTCCGTCATCTCCTTGAAGGCTTCCAACATCTCTTCATTCACCGCGCCCTGCGCGAGTCCCATCGCCAGCGCGTAGCGCCCCTCCCCGTTGACCGTGGGGCCCTCCGTCAACAAGCGCAGGCAATCTCCCTCACGCCCTGTTCGCTCGCACCAGAGGAGGTAGGCGCGCGTCAGCTCGACATCCGCCTCCGACGGCTTCACCTCCAGTTGCTGCCCTCGCCCGAGCGGCGTGACACGATGGGTGCGCACATCGAAGAGAAACGCGCCCTCTCGCACGTCCATCTCGAACAGCCGCCGAGCTGCTTCACCCGGCTGCGCCGATGGTCTCTGGATTCGAGCCTGCTGGGCGAGGGCCGCCTTGAATTCGTCCTCCTCCAACTCCACGGGCCCCGCTTCATCGGCGCGTGGAGTGATGGAGAGAACCTCACCCTGACCTGTCTCCAGTCGCACCACTCTCCCGGTGGCACAGCCCATCAGCAGCAACAATGGCAACAGTGTCGCGACGAAGCGCAGATGCATGGTGACGTCCCCCAGCGAAGTCACCACACCACCACGGCTCCACTCATTGGGAGAAGAGCACTCCAGGTTGGCTTCGACCTGTCCGGCGCACAGCGGAGAGACGTGTCCCGCGTGAAACCACATGGGCTGCCCGCGCCCTCACTCAACGCGGCGTCGCCACACGAGGATGCGCGCTGATTCGGAAGCCCGCGGGCAATACACCGCTGGGAATCTCCGGAGACAACGAGACGCCCTCGATGAGCTCATAGGTCAGCAGCCACCGGTCCGTCTGCTGCTCCCGGACCACGACGCGGGCTCGGACGTTGTAGAGCGCGATCTGCTCCTCGGTCGGCGGACGGAAGCCCGAAATCCAGAGCAGCACCTCCGTGTTCAACTGATGGTCGGGACTCCCGTTGCGCACCTGCACCCGGGCATCCTCGACCTGTCTGCCCGAGCCACGTCCCGGATACGGCCGCGTCGCCGCATCCACCACGGCGGGTCCCGTCCGCGCATCGATGACAAGGTCATCCTCTCCCGTGTCGGGCGCGCCGCCAGCACCCGGCTGTGGCACCGCAACCGTTTCCGGTCCCGTGCCTCCACGAGGTGCCTCGGGCCGCGGCGCCGTCGTTCCGCCACCAGGGCCCGGAGGATTGGGTGCCGTTGCGTCACCGGGTTGCGTGCCCGTGCCACGTGCCGCCTGCTCACGGCGCTGACGCTCCCGGTCCGATGCCGTGACGCCCCACTGCTGCGTGGTGTCCACCGGCGCTGACGGGTCCGTGCGCCGCACCTCCAACAGGTACGTGGCCAGATCCAGCAGCCCTCCCGTCGCGGTGGGATTGCTCTGCGCCGCGAAGCGCTCCATGTCCGCGGCCGTCGCACCACTGGCGATGATGCGGTCGCCTATCGTGCGCATGTCCTCCGCCGTGAGCGGCCGGCCCGCGGGGATGCCCATGCGTCGCGACATGCGAGCGAAGGCCCGGAGACGCTCCTCACCCACGCGCTCCGCCAGCCCAATCATCGCATCCGCCAACGCCGGGTCCGGCATCGAGCGCCCACTGCCACCACCACCGCCGCCACCTCCACCACCGCTTCCGGGCTGACAGGCCACCTCGCTGGCGGCGACTTGCGTGGAGACGGTGATGGGGCGGAGGATGCCGCTCAGCCAGCCGGGCAACTGGGCGTTGGTGAACGTGACGACGCTGCTCGCCAGCTCCGTGGGAAGCCTCCCGAGCCACGGTATCGCGGTGACATACGGCGCGGCCTTCGTCTGGAACCAGCAGGACGCCACCACCTCCGCGAGCAGCGCCTCGCCCACCGCCTGCGCGAGAATCCATAGACAGCCCCAGCCGGGCGGAGACAGACACTCGAGGAGCCGAAGCCCCCACCGCGCGTAGCTCACCAGCCGGCCGATGTCGGCCACCATGGTCTGGAACTCGTTGAGCTGGTCCAGCACGGTGATGACACCGTTGATGACCGACTCTCCGAGCAACTGCTCCAGGTTCTCCATCGCGACCCGCTGGACCTGGTCCTTGATTTCGTTCATCCGACCCGCGAGCGCGTCCATCGCCTCCTCGGTGTCGACGCCCGTCCACTCCTGAATCTTGTCCTCCACGCCTCCGACGAGCGACTGGATGAGCTGGTCGAACGTGCGGTCCACCAGGATGCGTCCCGCCACCTTCAAGAGCTGGAACGCGGCGTTGATGACAGCGCGAGTGAGGCCGTCGCCCGTCGCGCGGGTGGAGCGCGCACTGAGCGCGCCCTGGATGCGGTCTCTCAGCCACTCGTAGGCGTTGGCGACCTTCTCGAAGAGCCAGCCGAAGTGGTAGCGGAAGAAGCCGAACGTGCGCGCACTCGCCCCCGTCCACATCTTCACGGCGCTGTTCGTGTTGCGCGACTCCAGCTCGACCGCGGACAGCGGGGTCGTCGTCCAGCCATCGCGCAACAGCCGCTGGTGGGCACTCACCAGGTCCGTCGCGGCGTCGGCGTTCTGCTTGTCCGCGCGAGACACCTGCCGGTACTGCTGCGAGTAGCGCGTGAGCGCCTGCGTCCACTGCGGATACTGCGCGCGGAACGGGTCGAGCTGCGGCGGGCCTCGGCGCCGGATGGCTCGGCCAACGTCCTTTCCGAACTTCTTCTTGAGCGCCTTGGGCGGAGCCCCGAGCACACGTGCGAGCCGGACGGGACGCAGCTTGGGTTGTCGCCCAGGCGTCCTGCGCCGGATGGGGAACTGGAACAGCGGATCTCTCAGGTGGGTGATGATCTGCGGCCCCAGCGCCTGGATGCTCCGGGGGAGCCGGGGATTGGTGGGGATGCTGTCCGGCACCCAGGCGTAGACCCACGAGCCCGGATTGCCCTCGAACTTCACGCGCAGACGTCCTGGGACGGAGACGTAGCCCTGCTCCCGGAGGTAGCGCCGGACGGAGCGCTTCTCCAGGTCGAACTCCTTGATGATGAGGTCCTGGGACACCTGACTGGTGTTGCCGGGCTGGTACTCAGGGGGAATGGTGAGGTCCGCTTGGGCGAAGCGGCTGATGCTCGGGTTCCAGTTCGCTCCCGCAGGCTGCCGGTTGGCGTAGTCGTTGGTGTGGCCCGCCGCCGCGCGGAAGGCCTCCTCGTAGCGGGTGAGCTGGGGCTCGGGGTCCGCGCCGAAGGCGGGCTTCATCTCGCCGAGGGTGATTTGCGTCGGCGCCTGGTCGACGCGGGTGATGGCCCCGCCGCGCGTCCGAGGGCCCTGCGGCGCACTGCCCACCGCGTGGTCATACCCGCCGGGAGCCACCAGGTCGCCGGGCGCGCCCAACCACCTGGGGTCGTCGTGGGCGTTGAAGCGCACGGCCACGGTGTTGTTCCCGCCGGGCCCGGAGGCCCGGTAGAAGTCCGCCTCACCGCGCGTCCCCAGGCCACCCGCGCCGGTGCCACGCTCGGGCACGGGCGCCTCGCCGAACACACCGGAGGCATTCGCCATGGCGGGGATGAGCCGTCGGTGCGCGGTGGTGCCCGTCTCGTGGGCGGGCTCCCAATACGGGACACGCTGGATGCGCTGGGGTGCGCCGCCCGCGCCCTCGCCGCCGAGTGCGCGCGGCTGCGTCTGCTGGAGCACGTGCGCCAGCTCGTGGGCGAGGATGAAGGACGGCTCCGCGCGCTGGCCCGCGCCCAACCAGACATGGCTTCCATAGGTGAAGGCGTAGGACTGGAGCGCCTCGTTGCGTCGGACCGACTCGCCATCGGCGTGGATGCGCACCGAGGACAGGTCATGCCCGAAGCGCTCCTCGAAGAAGCGCCGCACCCGCTGGGGCATGGGACTGCCGCCCAGGGTGAGGCCCGCCTCGTCGCCACCGGACGGCGCGGCACCCGCCGGGGGTGGAGCAGGAGGCGGAGGGAGCGCGCTGTCCGCAGGGGGCGTGCTCGGAGGAGCCAGCCCGTGCTCCCACTCGAGGGCCCCGCTCGCACGCTCGTCCGGTTCATTCGAGGGACCTTCGAGTGCCGCCTGCGGAGTGGCGGCAAGCGCGATGCCCGGAGCAGCCGCGACGCTGGCGGCAGGCGGGACAGGCGCGTTCGAGGGCGCGGAGGGAAGGGCCTCCGAGCCACCGGGCGATGCGCCGCGCAGGCCCAGGACCTCCATGGCGATGGCGTCGGCTTCGCGCTCGAAGGGGTCGTCTTCCGGGCCCACCGCCGCCTTGCGCTGGATGCCCCATCCCGTCGCGGTGGGCGGCCGTGACGGTGGGAAGAGAGGGATTGAGGCGAAGTCGAAGGTGGCGCCTCCACCCGACAGGGACAGCGCGTCAGCGTCCTGCTCCGTGGCGCCTCCGCCCGCGAGCGCACCGAGAAAGAGTTCTGACCGCGCGGAGGCCGGTTGGAAGTCGTGCGTATTCTGCGTGGAGCGCGCAGGTGCGGGGGGCGGACGGGATGGAGCTGGCGTCTGGAGCGCCTTCGCTTTCGCCTGGGCCATCGTGCGTCCCCCGCTTCGATGACAGCTTTCAACACCCCGCTCGCGCCGCAGCGACATAAGCTAGCGCAACCGTGGAGCGGGGTGCCAACCGCCAGCGCCCAGGGGGGCGTGACTGGCGCGGGCACATCCCACCCGTGAGGTCTGCCATGCCGACCCAGGTCCCAGAGCCCACCGCGTTCTTCCGCCCGCCACGCACTTCGCCGGAGCTCGCCATCCTGGAGGCCGCGCGCGCGCTGCGAGGCCGCTCGTCGGGCGAAATCACCGGTGTCCTCCTGACCGAGGACAACGAGGGCACACCGAGTCCACAAGGCGCGCTGTCGGAAGTCGTGTTCGGCCCGGTGCGGGACTTCCGGTGCGCATGCGGGAAACTCGTAGGCCCGGAGCATGCGGGTGCGCGGTGTCCCCTCTGCCACGTCGAGTGCATTGCCTCCTCGGTGAGAGCGGAGCGGTGGGGACATGTCGCGGCCTCGGGGGGACTTGTCCACCGCGCGTTGGGGAGACTGGTGGCTCGATGTCTGGGCTGGACGGAAGAGCATGTGTGGCAGGTCGCCTTCTTCCAGGCCTGTGTCGAGGAGGGCGAAGTGGTTCCACTGATGCCGGGAGGTGACCCGCGCATGGCGGACAGCGGACCGGAGCAACTCCGCCGACTGCTCTCGGAGAAGGGCGTAGGCGCCGACTGGCCGGCGGAGCTGGCGGCCGCGGGCTTCACGCCGCGCGAGCTGATTCTGGACGAGGTCCCCGTGACGCCGCCCGCACAGCGTCCGTTGAACCGGATGCCCGGTGGTGCGCGGATGCCGGGCCTCGACAGTGTGCGCTATCAGGAGCTGTTGGCGTCCAATGGACGGCTGCGTGCGATGCGCGAGGCTGGCCGCGAGGATGTGTACTCGGACTTCGAGCACCTCGCGCTCCAGACCGCGTTCGATGCCCTGTGTGTGCAGCTCGGCGCGGAGCCTGGAGCGCCACCTGAGGAGCGCTCGGTCCGGCCGGGGATGACGTTCTCTCGCGAGGCCCGGTACTGGCTGCGGGATGACCGGATGGACGTGGAGCTGTTCCCGCCGCCGCCGTTCGAGGGTGAAGCGGAGACGCAGAGGCCGACGGGCTGCGCGTTCCTCGGTCAGGATGCCGCGCTCGTGTGCTTCCCTTCGGTCGCGGTCATCCTTGGGCTCGACGATGGACAGGTGCGAGCGACGCACGAGCTTCCTTCACCGGTGCGGCTCGTCACGGTGTCGCCGGAGGGTGCGCATGCGCTGTTCACCTTCGATGGTGAGCTGCATGTGTTGGATTTGCGCGACGGGACGTGGGTGACGGATGCGCCGGGCATGTCGCTCGCCGCGGCGGTGGAGCGCGCGGGGAGCGTCTATCTCGTGAATGCACGGGTGGACTCGACGGTGGAGCTGGTCGAGGTGCGCAAGTACCTCCAGCGGCAGGCCACGTCACCGGATGGAAGGCTGCTCTGGGCGGAGGACCGCTCCGGGCGCGGCGGGGTGTACTCGGTGGACACGGGCCTGCGGTGGGCGGACCGAGGAGGCTGGCGGCTCGACACCCCCGTCCCGAAGCTGCAAGTAGATGGCACGGTGACACCGGCGCCCACGGAGGAGGACTTCACCGAGGACCTGGAGCACTTCGCCAAGGAGCACGGCGGCCGAACGGACTCCGCATTCACGTTGGGAGCGGATGGCCGGTGGCGCTTCCTGGACTTGGGGTTGCTCGTGGTGGATGGCGCACCCGTTCGCAGGCTCGCGTTCCAGGGCTCGGCGGGCGCCTTCGATATCACCGGCGAGCGACTGCTCATCGCCAGCGAGGACTCCCTGTTCCTGCTCGAAGTGGGACAGGAGCCACGCATCCTCCGGCGATTTCCGCTGTCCCCGGTGTAGCCCCGCACGGTTTCAAGCACTCGACGCCTTGTGCCCGGAGGGAGCGCTCCCCTGCCCACTCCCCCACGTGGGACATGGCGAGGGAGCTTGCGCGCCCATGCCTGTGATTGCCACGACCCGCATGCATGCGGACCGTTGTGCGGCGACCCCAACGACACAAGGAGCGCACCCGTGGACGTCATCGACCTCTTGATTCAACAGCACCGCGAAGTCGACGCCTTGTTCCAGGCATTCCGCCGCGCCCCGGACGACACGAGCCGGAAGGAGCTCTGCATCCAGCTCGCGGAGGCGCTGATGCTGCACACCACCATCGAGGAGCGCTGGGTCTATCCGAAGGCCACCCGCGTGGTGGGCGACGAGAAAATCGAGCACGCGGAAGAAGACCATCAGGAGATGACGAAGCTCCTGGGCGAAATCGTCCGGATGCGCGACGACATGAACGCCGTGAAGGCCCGGGTCGACTCACTCGAGCGAGTGGTGAAGCGCCACATCGCCGACGAGGAGCAGAACATCCTCCCGCAGGTCACCAAGAACGTCACCGAGAAGGAAATCGGAATGTCCTGCAAGGACCTCGTCCGCGAGGCCTCCAAGATTCGCCGCGAGGAGATGAAGGACTGGGGCGAAGCCTCCGTGTGACGAAGTCCTCCTGGTGAACGAGCTCCCGCCCGTGCCTCCGACAAGGAGCACGGGCGGGAGTGTCACGTCGGCTCCACCGCCGCCGCCTGCTGCGGCAGCGTGAACCAGAACGTGCTCCCCCGCCCCGGAGCGCTCACCACGCCCAGCTCTCCGCCGTGCGCCTGGACGATTTCCTTCGCGATGGACAACCCCAACCCCGCGCCACCCACCGGTGCCCCGGGTGCGCGGTAGAACTTCTCGAAGATGCGGCCCTGCTGCTCCGGCGCGATGCCCTCGCCCGTATCCCGCACCTCGAAGCGCACGTGCGTTCCCTCGCGAGCCACTCGCACCTCCACCTCGCCCCCCGCCGGCGTGTGTTTCACCCCGTTGCCCACCAGGTTCCCCAACACCAGGCCCAGCCGGTCCGGGTCCACGTCCACTGACTCCACCTCCAGCCCGACCTGCCTCGACAGGCGCACCCCGCGCTCCGCCGCCGCCGAGCGCTGTGAGTCCAGCGCCGCCTCCACCAGCTCCTCCGCCGGCACCCGCCGCACCTCCAGCCGGAGCTGCCCCGCCTGGATGCGAGACAAGTCCAGCAGGTCATCGACGATGCCCTGCAAACGCTCGCAGTCCTCGCGCGCCGCGAACAGCAGGTCCGCCTGCTTCTCCGTCACCGCGCCCACCATGCCCTCCGCCACCAGGTGCACCGCCATGCGCAGCGACGTCAGCGGCGTACGGAACTCATGCGCCACCGTGGCCACCAGGTCGTTCTTCAGCTCGTCGAAGCGACGCAGCCGCGTCACGTCTTGGAGAATCACCGTGGCGCCCACCACCTCGCCCGTCTCCCCGTACACCGGACTGCCACGCGGCAGGAGCCACCGGTCTCCATCCGCCAGCTCCACCCTCACCGCCTCCTCGTAGCCGCGAGGCTGATACGCGCCCTTGCCGCCCAGCACATGGCCGCGCACCCGCTCCAGCACCTCGCGCGCCTCCGGCACCACGCGGCCCAGCACGTCCCCGCCGCCTTCCAGCAACAGCTTCAGCACGTCCTCCGCCGAGCGGTTGACGTTGAGCAACACCCCATCCGAGCCGAACACCACCACCGGGTCCGGCAGGCTGTCGATGGCCGCCTGCGAGGCGGACTGCGCCTGGAGCAGTTCGCCCAGGCTGCTCTGGCGATACTGCTGGAGCGCCTCCGCCATCGAGTTGAAGTCCTGCCCGAGCTGCGCGATTTCGTCCGTCCCCTCCACCACCGCGCGCACCGCGTAGTCACCTCGGCCCAATCGCCGCACCGCCTGCGACAGCACCGACACGGGCCGCAGCGCGCGCTGCGTGAGGGACGTGGAGGCGAACAAACCCACACCGAAGGCCGCCAGCACCGCCAGCACCATCAGCGTGTTCACCTGGTCGCTCTGCCGCCGCAGCTCCTCGCTCTTGTGCACCATCGCGTCCTGGTTGAGCGCCAGGATGGACGCCGCCGCCTCCTTCACCTCACGGAAGGCGGGCTCGATGCTTCGGAAGTACACCACCTTCCGCTCCGCCTCCGAGGACAACAGGAGGAATGCGTCATACGCCGTCTGATAGCGCATCCAACCCGCGCGCAGCCTGCGCGTGGCCTCGCCCTCGCCAGGCTCGGTGATGTTGCTTTCTTGAAGGCGCAGCTCCGACTCCAGCACCTGACGCTGCGCGGACTGCTGGGCCTCACCCCGCTCCAGCTCCCCAGCGACGATGAACAGGGCGGCGCTGTCCATCCGCTCCAACTGCTCGGTCATCCGCTGGGTCGCGAGGACGCTGCGGTAGTTGTCCTGGAGGATGCGCTGTCCGGAGCGCCCCAGCCGGGCCAACGTGACGACGGCGACCACGCCCACCAGGGCCAGGGCCAGGGCCAGGGGAGCCTGGGCCAGCAGCAACCTCAGCCTCAGCGTCATGAACGCTTCTCCTCGGGCGCGGGGTCGAAGGCCACGACATGGATGTCGAAGCCCTCGCCTTCGCGCAGCAGCCGCACGTCCGCCGCGCGCCCCAAGGCCCGCCTCCACCAGGGCTGATGCGAGCGGCCCACCATGATGTGGCCCACACCGTGCGAGCGCGCGAAGTCGAGAATCGCCTCCACCGGGTCCTTCGAGCGCAGCCGCACCACCTCCGCGCCCAGCTCCTTCGCCTTCTCGATGTTGGCCAGCAGGTGCCGCTGCGCCTCCGCGTCGATGAGGTGCGGGGCCTCGCGCGGCGTCTCCACGTACACCACGAACCAGTCCGTGTTCAGCCGCCCCGCCATGCGCGAGCCTCGCCGCAGCAGGGTGGCCGCGCGCGGAGGGTAGCTCGACAGCGCCACCAGCACCCGGCCCCAGGACGCGCCCTTCTGCTGTCCCTCGTCTCCCGCGCGCGACGGCAGCCCGGCGGTGGCGCGGTCCAGGCTCTCCGCCACCTCTCGCAGCGCCAGCTCGCGCAGCGTGGACAGGTTCTCTCCCTTGAAGAAGCTCTCCAGGGCACGTGGCACCTTGTCCTCCGCGTAGATCTTCCCCGCCTTCAGCCGCTCGTGGAGGTCCTCCACCGCCAGGTCCAGGTTCACCACCTGGTCGGCGCCCTTGAGGAAGCTGTCGGGGAGCGTCTCGCGCACGATGACGCCGGTGGTGCGCTCCACCAGGTCATTGAGGCTCTCCAGGTGCTGCACGTTGAAGGCGCCGATGACGTTGATGCCCGCGTCGAGCAGCTCCTGCACGTCCTGGTAGCGCTTGCGGTGTCGACACACCGGCAGGTTGGTGTGGGCCAGCTCATCCACCACCGCGACCTGGGGCCTGCGCGCCAGCACCGCGTCCAGGTCCATCTCCTCCACCGTGACGTCGCGGTAGGTGTGCTCCTTGCGTGGCACCACCTCCAGCCCCTCCACCAGGGCCTCCGTCTCCTTGCGACCGTGGGTCTCCACGAAGCCGAGCACCACGTCCACGCCCCGGCGCTTGAGCGCGTGCGCCTCCTCCAGCATGCGGTACGTCTTCCCCACGCCAGCCGCGAAGCCGATGTAGAGCTTGAGCCGACCGCGCCGGCCCCGCTCCACCAGCTCCAGGAAGTCCTCCGCACGCGAACGTCGCGTCATCGTCACCCTCGGACCTCCACAGCGGAGGCGCGAGCGACAATGCCCGCGCCTCCGCACGAATGCATGGGGAGAATGGACTCCGTCACTCGGGAGTCACCGCGCCCATCGGCTGTGAAGGCTCCGAGGCGAGCCGACCGAACTGCCGGTCCAGCGCCAGGTTCAGCAGCAGCACGTTGACGCGCGGCTCGCCCAGCACGCCGAGCGTCCGTCCCTCGACGTGCGAGTTCACCACCGCGAGCACGCGCTCCGGCGCCACGCCTCGCGCCTTCGCCACGCGCGGCGCCTGCCAGCGCACCGCCTCCGGCGACAGGTGCGGGTCCAGGCCGGACGCCGATGTGGTGACCAGCTCACCGGGCACCAGCCCTGGCGTGTCCGGGTTCTCCTGGCGCAGGCGCTCGACCTCCGCCGTCACCCGGTCCCTGAGCTTCTGGGACGTCGGCCCCAGGTTGCTGCCCGAGGACGCCGCCGCGTCGTAGCCAGCCCCCGCCGCCGACGGACGCGGCTGGAAGTAGCCACCTCGGGTGAAGCCCTGACCAATCAACGCGCTGCCCACCACGCGGCCCTGCTCGTCCTTCACGAGCGAGCCCTGGGCCTGGGAGGGGAACAACAGCTGCGCCACGCCGGTGACGGCGAGCGGATACAGCACACCCGTGAGCACCAGGGTGACGACACAGGCGCGCAGGGCGGTGACAAGAGTGGAGACCATGATGAGGAGCCCTTTCACTTTCAGGACAGGCCCACGGCCGTGAGCAACACGTCCAGGGCCTTGATGCCGACAAAGGGAACGATGACGCCGCCGACTCCGTAGACGAGCAGGCTGCGCCGCAGCAGGGCCGCCGCGCCCAGCGGGCGGTAACGCACACCGCGCAGCGCCAGGGGAATCAGCGCGATGATGATGAGCGCGTTGAAGATGACCGCCGCCAGAATCGCGCTGTACGGCGACGACAAGCCCATCACGTTGAGCGGAGCAATCTGGGGAAACACCCCCATGAACAGCGCCGGGAGGATGGCGAAGTACTTCGCCACGTCGTTGGCGATGGAGAACGTCGTCAGCGTCCCGCGCGTCATCAGGAGCTGCTTGCCCACCTCCACCACCTCCAACAGCTTGGTGGGGTTCGAGTCGAGGTCCACCATGTTCCCCGCCTCCTTCGCCGCCTGCGTGCCGGTGTTCATCGCCACGCCGACGTCGGCCTGGGCGAGCGCGGGCGCGTCGTTGGTGCCATCACCCGTCATCGCCACCAGCTTGCCCTTGCCCTGCTCGGTGCGGATGAGCGCCAGCTTCGCCTCGGGCGTCGCCTCCGCGAGGAAGTCATCCACGCCCGCCTCACGAGCAATCGCCGCGGCGGTGCGCGGGTTGTCGCCGGTAATCATCACCGTGCGGATGCCCATGGCCCGGAAGCGGTCGAAGCGCTCCTTGATGCCGCCCTTCACCACGTCCTTCAGGTGGATGATGCCGAGCAGCCGCGAGCCATCCGCCACCGCCAGCGGCGTACCGCCCGCGTCACCGATGCGGCCCGCCGCCGCCGTCAGCTCCGCCGGCACCGCGCCGCCCTGGGCCTGCACGTGCTTGACGATGGCATCCACCGCGCCCTTGCGGATGCTGCGCGGGTGCGGGTCCACCAGGTCACACCCGCTCATGCGCGTCTGCGCGGTGAACGGGACGAACGTCGCGTGGTGCGCCAGCAGCTCGCGCGGACGCATCTTGTACGTGTCCTTCACCAGCGTGACGATGGAGCGCCCCTCGGGCGTCTCGTCCGCCAGGCTCGCCAGCTGCGCCGCCTCCGCCAGGTCCTCCATGCGGACACCCGGCATGGGCAGCAGTTCCGTGGCCATGCGGTTGCCCAGCGTAATCGTGCCCGTCTTGTCGAGCAGCAGTGTGTCCACGTCTCCCGCCGCCTCGACGGCGCGTCCGCTCATGGCCAGCACGTTCTTGCGCAAGAGCCGGTCCATGCCCGCGATGCCGATGGCGCTCAACAGGCCGCCAATCGTCGTGGGGATGAGGCACACCAGCAGCGCGACGACGGCGGTGCCCGACAGCGGCACACCGGAGTAGAGCGCCAGCGGCACCAGCGACACACACGCCAGCAGGAACACCACCGTCAGGCCCACCAGCAGGATGTGCAGCGCTATCTCGTTCGGCGTCTTCTGCCGGGCCGCGCCCTCCACCAGTCCAATCATCCGGTCCAGGAAGGACTCACCCGGGTTGACGGCGATGCGCACGACAATCCGGTCCGACAACACCTTGGTGCCACCCGTCACCGCCGAGCGGTCTCCACCGGACTCGCGAATCACCGGCGCGGACTCGCCGGTAATCGCGGACTCGTCCACGCTGGCGATGCCCTCCACCACCTCGCCGTCACCTGGGATGAGGTCACCCGCCTCGCAGACGACGAGGTCGCCCTTGCGCAGGTTCGGCGCGGGCACACGCTCCTCGCGCCCATCCACCAGTCGCCGCGCGGTGGTGTCCTTGCGCATCTTTCGCAGCGCGCCGGCCTGGGCCTTGCCGCGCCCTTCCGCCACGGCCTCCGCGAAGTTCGCGAACAACACGGTGAACCACAGCCACACCGCCACCCAGACGGTGAACCACAAGGGCGCGCCGTCGGTGCGTGACGAAACGAGGTCCTTCACCACCAGCACCGTGGTGAGCAGGCTGCCCGCCCACACCACGAACATGACGGGGTTGCGCGCCACGTCGCGCGGGTGGAGCTTCTTCAGGCTGTCCAGCAGCGCGGGTTTGAGGAGAGACACGTCGAACAGCGACGCCGGTTTCGAGGATGCGGAGCTCATGGCTCAGTAGACCTTTCCGGCCCCGGCGAGGAAGTGCTCGACGATGGGGCTCAGGGAGAGCGCGGGGAAGAAGGTGAGCGCACCGACAATGACCACGATGCTCACCAGCAGGCCGGTGAACAGGGCGCCATTCGTCGGGAAGGTGCCCGGACCCGCTGGCACCACCTTCTTGCCCACCATGGAGCCGGCGATGGCCAGCGCGGGGACAATCATCAGGAAGCGCCCGCCGAGCATGGCCATCCCCAGCGAGATGTTCCAGAAGGGCGTGTTCGCGTTGAGGCCCGCGAACGCGCTGCCGTTGTTCGCCGTGCCGCTGGTGAACGCGTAGAGGATTTCTGTCAGGCCGTGCGGCCCCGCGTTGTTCAGCGAGGACACGCCCTGCGGAAGCACTGCGGCCACCGCGGACATCCCCAGGATGAACACCGGGAAGATGAGCACGTAGAGCATCGCGAGCTTCATCTCCTTCGCTTCAATCTTCTTGCCCAGGTACTCGGGCGTGCGGCCCACCATCAGGCCGGCGATGAAGACGGACAGCACCACCATGATGAGGATGCCGTAGAGGCCCGCCCCCACTCCGCCGAAGATGACCTCGCCCAGCTGCATGTTGACCAGCGGCACCAGCCCGCCCAGCGGGTTGAAGCTGTCGTGCATGGAGTTGACGGCGCCGCACGACGCATCCGTGGTGACGGTGGCGAAGAGGGCGGACGCGGTGATGCCGTAGCGCACTTCCTTGCCCTCCAGGTTGCCCACCTGCGCCACCTGCGCGGAGGCCACGGCGGCGTTGGGCTGGGACTCGGCGGCGTACGCGGCGGTGACACCCGCGAGGAAGAGGACGGACATGGCCGCGAAGAGGGCCCAGCCCTGCTTCGTGTCTCCCGTCATCTTCCCGTACGTGTACGTGAGGGCCGAGGGGATGGCGAAGATGAGCAGCATCTGCACCAGGTTGGTGAGCGGCGTCGGGTTCTCGAACGGATGCGCGCTGTTGGCGTTGAAGAAGCCACCGCCGTTGGTGCCCAGCATCTTGATGACCTCCTGCGAGGCCACCGGACCCATGGCGAGCGTCTGCTTCGCGCCCTCCAGCGTGGTCAGCTCGTGGTACGGCGCGAAGTTCTGCAGCATGCCCTGCGAGACGAAGAACAGGGCCACGATGAAGCACAGCGGCAGCAGCACGTAGAGCGTGCCGCGCACCACATCCACCCAGAAGTTGCCCAGCGTCTTCGCGCCCTCGGGCCCCGGGCGGCGCGTGAAGCCACGCGCCAGCGCCAGCGCCACGCCGAGCCCCGCCGCCGCGGAGACGAAGTTCTGCCACGCCAGCCCCACCATCTGCGTGAGGTAGCTCATGGTGGACTCACCGGCGTACGACTGCCAGTTGGTGTTGGCGACGAAGCTGGCCGCCGTGTTGAACGACAGCTCCGGTCCCACCGCGCCCAGTCCCTGGGGGTTGAGCGGCAGCACGTGCTGCGCGCGCTGGAGCCCGTAGAGGATGAGCATGCCGACCACGCTGAAGGCCAGGAGCGCGCCGCAGTACTCCACCCACGTCTGCTCGCGACGCGCGCTGGCGCCCGTCAGGCGCAAGAGGACGCGCTCCACGGGGCCGAGCACGCGCGGCAACGGCTGCGTCTCCCCTTCGAAGACGCGGAAGAGATAGGTGCCCAGCGGCTTCGTCAGCGCGAGCAGGAGGGCGAAGAACAACACAATCTGCAACCAACCAATGAGGGTCATGGCGGAGTCCCTAGAAGCGCTCGGGACGGAGCAGGGCGTAGACGAGGTAGGCGGTGAGCAGCACGGCGAGCACGGCGCCAGCGGCGTATTCGAAAGTCATCGGGAGGACCTCACAGGCGCTCGCAGCCGTGGGAGTAGCCCCACGCGAGCGCGAAGAAACCAAGGGTGGCGAGGATGAGGACGACGTCCATGGACGGACTCCAGGTTCAGAAGTAGGCGGTGGCTCCGAGGACGACGAGCGTCTCGGAGTCCTTGGGAATGGGGGTGCCTTCGTCGGTGGTGGCGCGGCTGGCGAAGACGTCCGCCGTTGACCGGTCATGCCGCGCCTCCAGCTTGAGCGTGAGCTGCTCGGCGGGCTTCACCTCCAGGGTGAGCGTGCCCCCCGTCAGCGTCTGCTCCACGCCCGTCATGAGCCCGTCGGCGTCGCGATACGCTTCCACGCGCGCGGCCAACGCCACGGGCTCGGAGAGCTGGACGCGGGCATTGAGTCCCGCCGCGTACCAGACCGCGCGGTCCGCGCCTGGAAGCCGCTGGGTGCCCACATCCGCGGTGGCCGCGAGCTTGAACGACTCCGTCACCGCGTACGTCGCCACCGCGTCCGCGAAGAGCCGCAGGCCGTCGCTGCCCTCGGTGCCTTCGTTTCCAATGAAGGTGTTGAAGGACGCGGACAGGCGCTTGCCCGCGTAGGCCACCTGGGTGCCCAGCGCGAGGCCCCGGTTGTTGTCGCCAATGGTCTGCCAGCCATTGAGGAGCTGGAGCTGCACGCTCCACGCGTCATCCAGCGCGTACGTGCCCTTGAGGCCCGTCTGGTAGTAGGGCGACAGCTCGCCCATCCACGAGCGCGTGTACGTCCAGTTGAGCTGTGACTGGAAGGACTCCAGCCCGATGTGGCTCGGATAGAGCCCGGCCTCCAACGTCAGCGGGCCGGTGGCGAAGGACAGCGAGGCCTGCTGCACGTAGCGCCACAAGTCCGGCCCGGAGGCGACGCCCTCGGGCTCGGCCGCGTGGACCACCTCCGCGCCCGTGCCGAAGCCGAGGAGCACCTTGAAGCCCACTGGCTCCGGGGCCAGGCTCACGCCGATGGAGGCCAGGTTGATGGCCACTTCGCTGTCGCGCTTCGCGGACGTGCCGGTGCCTGGGATGAAGTTCGCCGCGTTCGCGGGCCGGTTGAAGTTGTGACCGAAGTACACGTCGACGCCTCCCTCGGGCTTCAGGCGGGAGAGCAAGCCCGGGGCCTCCGCTTCGGCCTGGGTATCCGTGGGTCCTTGAAGAGGTGGCGAGGAGGCGTCGGCCTGCTGGAGCAGCAGGGAGAGCAGCAATGGAGGCGTGGTGAGAGGCCACATAGGTGTGCCCCCATTGAGCACCGCCCGTACCAACCCCGTCCCCCGAGGACCCTAGGTGTTCCGAGGGGTTGCGGACATGCCCCGTGGGGCAGGATTGCAACCTGCACGACAGGTCTCCAGGCATCGTGCAGGTTGAGGCCGCGCGGGTGGGGACAAGGCCGGGCGCACTGACACCTGGAAGCACCGCGCGTTTCGCACGAAGCCGGGGAAGACTTCTCGCATCCCGCCTGATGTACGGCGCGACGATGACGGCGCGGATTGTTCCAAGGGGTCGCGCTTACTGGGAGTCGTGCCTTTCGTGGAGGCGGCACGAGGGCTTCACCGTGGACTCACGCCGTGAGCAGCCCCTGCTGCTCATCGTCGCGAACTTCAGGCGCTGAGCATGCGCGGGAGTCCTCCGCTCACTCCCGGATGACCCGTGCGTAGGCGGCAAGCGCCTCACGCAGCGGCGCCCCCTCGGCTCCGTCTCGCAATTCAATCCGGAGCCCCTGGGAGCTGAACCTCGCGGCGGCAAGGAGGACGGGCGCGAACTCCCGCGTGCGCGGTCCCGTGACGGTGGCCCGGATGGGAACCTCCGCGCCTCGGGTCACCTCGAGCCTCCAGAATCCATCTTCCCCAGAGGCCTTGAAGTACTCCAACTGGGAAGCCAGACGGGAGTGGGCACACCGGATGAAGAGGTCCGTCGAGGCATAGGGGATGGTCAGCCACGTCAGGTGGGGCAGGGCCGTCAGCGCATTGGCCAGGCCGCTCTCAAATGAGCTCTTCAACTCCAGCCGCCTCACGGAGCTGTTCGCGGACAGCAAGCTCACCAGCTCGCCTGGAACATTCAGCAGCCTCGTTACACGGCGCAACGCGGGGTGCCGGAGCATGCGCCCCCACTGTGCGACGTCATTGCCGTCGCTGTGGTGCTCCGGATTCCAGTGGAGTTCCTCCACCGTGTTCCAGCCGGGCTCCGGCTTGGGAAAGGACTTGGGGAAGTGGTCCCCCTTTATCGGGCGGACCGCGACGGGAAAGCCCCGCTCGAAGCGGGTGTAGCCTCGCTCGACGTAAGGTCCCAACGGCGCCTGCCACCGCTCCCGGTTCGCCACGAGCAGTCGAGCGATGCGCTCCTCATCCGGCGCCTTCGCATACTGGAGCATGATGAACTCCCCCAGTGGGTCGCCCTGCTCGAGCAACTGGTCGGCCAACACCTGCCGGGCGGAGTCATCCTCCGGCGCCTCATAGACGCGGGCGAACAGCGCCTCCCGAGTCGCCGCGTCGAGGCGCGCACTCTCCACCCGGGCCTCGATGACCCCTTTCAGCGCGTCACACCGCGCCAGGGTCTCCGCATCGAGCACGGGAGGAACCCAACGAGCCCCCAGCCGGATGACGAGGTCGAACCGCTCGACCTCCTCCCCTTGCGTTGAAGGGAGTCGGGCCTTCAGCTCGCGCAGGGGCTCCACGTCATAGGGCGCCCCCACGTACATGAAGAGGCTGCAAAGCATCTTCAGCTCGCCTGGAGTCTCCGCACCCGGAAGACGGACGAGGGTGAGCAGGAGCGGAATGATGCGCGGGTCCGCGGGCCACCATCGTCGCAGCCGGTCGAGGTCCGTGGAGAACGCACAGCGCGAAAGACTCGCCGCGCGTTCCCGCAGCCATCCCAGCGCCCGGGGAAGGTCCGTGGGATGCCGGCGGACCTCCTCGAGGACCCAACGGACGGGCACCTCGAAGAAAGGGAGCCCCGTGGCGAGGTGGTCCGAGAGCCGCTGGATGAGCGCGATGACGGGCTCGGCTCGGCACTCCTTCCACGCCTCCAACAGGAGCGTGAGGGCCGCATCGTCCTCCCGCCGAGCGAGCGCCTCCTCCGTGCGTCCCAGCAACTCCGTCAGCAGGTGGCTCACCCGGACAGAATAGCCGAGGCCACCGCAACCCAGCGTCGATTCGGGCTCAATCCATACTTAAGTATCTGCTTGACCATCCAGCGACCCTCACCAATACTCAAGTCCATGCTTAACCATGGCGCCGTCGACCGTATCTTCCATGCCCTGGGCGATTCCAATCGGCGCGCCATCGTCGAGCGGCTGAGTCGGGGAACCATGTCGGTCAGCGACCTGGCGAAGCCGCTCGACATCACGCTCGCCGCCGTCGTGCAGCACCTCCAGGTGCTCGAGGAGAGCGGGCTGGTGCGCACCGAGAAAATCGGACGCGTCCGCTCGTGTCAGCTCGAGCCTGGTGGACTGCGCGTGGCCGAGGACTGGCTGTCGAACCGGCGCGGACTCTGGGAGCGCCGCTTCGACCGACTCGGCGAGCTGCTCGATGGGCCCGAGCGCCCGAACCCCACCCCTCGAAAGAAGACCAAGACATGAAGACCCCTCCCGTCGTGCATGGCTCGTTCACCATCGAGCGCACCTACAAGGCTTCACCCGCTCGCGTCTTCGCCGCATGGTCGGACGTGGAGACGAAGGCGCAGTGGTTCATCGGTCCGCCGGACCGCTGGACGCTCGTGAAGCGCGAGCTGGATTTCCGCGTGGGCGGCCAGGAGCTGCTGCATGGGCAGTTCGGCGGCAAGCACTCCACCGTCTTCACCGCGCGCTATCACGACATCATCCCGAACGAGCGGATGGTCTACGCCTACGACATGAGCGTGGGCGACAAGCACCTCTCCGTGTCCCTGGCCACGGTGGAGCTCCACGCCACGAAGACCGGTGGGACGCGGATGGTCTTCACCGAGCAGGCCGCGTTCCTCGACGGGGAAGACGGCACCCGCTCTCGCGAGGAGGGCACGGCGGCGCACTTCGACCGGCTGGCGCTCATCCTGGAGTCCTCGCGCGACATCATCTCGTCCCGGCTCATCGATGCGCCCCGTGAGCAGGTCTATGCGGCGTTCAGCGACCCGGAGCAGCTGACGCTGTGGTGGGGGCCGCAAGGCTCGACGAACACGTTCGAGCAATTCGAGCTGCGCCCCGGCGGCAAGTGGCGCTTCACGATGCAGAGCGCGGAGGGAGCGCGCTACGCGATGGACAAGGAGTTCATCGAGGTGGTGCCGGCCGAGCGCATCGTCATCCAGCACCACCAGCAGACGCATCACTTCGAGATGCGGATGGACTTCGCGGACGAAGGGGCGCGGACGCGGCTCACGTGGCGCATGCGGTTCGAGTCGAAGGACGAGGTCGAGAAGGTGCGCGGGTTCGTGGAGGCCGCGAACGAGCAGAACTTCGACCGGCTCGCGGCCCACCTCGCCTCGCGGGTCAGAGCCGCGCGGCCATGATTCGAGCCCACAGCTCCTCGTCGAAGTCGGACAGCGTCTCCGCCGAGCGAGTCCCCGCCTGAGCACCCAGCCGCGTCACCACGAGGCCCAGTGAGCGGCTGACGTAGACCTTCTGGTCGTCCTTGCCCAGTCCGGCGAAGACGTCCTGCGGTGCGCTGGGAATGAGCGGGCCGTCGATGCGCGCGCTCAGCGGCGGTATCAGGGTGAAGGCCTTGCCATTGAGCCAGAACAGGTGGCCATAGGCGGGGTTGAGCGTCTGCGAGGAATTGGTCGCGGTGTTGAGGTACGCCGAGGAGACGACCCGGGTTCCCGCCCACGCGCCGTCCGCGAGCAGCAGCAGGCCGAAGCGCGCCAGGTCTCGCGCGCTCATCGTCAGGCCCCACAGGGGCAGGCCCTTGCTGTCGGTATCGGAGCGCTGCTCCCACTGGCTGCGCGTCGCGCCCAGCGTGTTGAACAACCAGGCGTGGGAGAGCGCGTCGATGCCCAGGCCCGTGCGCCGCTCCAGAATCATGCGCAGCCGGTGATAGGCGTCGTTGTTGTACAGCCACGTCGTTCCGGGGGCCGCCTGAAGTCCGAGTGACGTGTTCAGGCCGCTGGTCATCGTCAGCAGGTGGCGCACGGTGATGCGGGCCTCGGCCAGCGCGCCCGTGTTGGACCAGCTGGCGCCGAGAATGGGAGTGACGCGCTCGTCGAGCGAGAGCACTTGCTTGTCCACCGCGATGCCGACGAGCACGGAGACGACGCTCTTCTGCGCGGAGGCGATGTCGCGCATGAAGTTCGAGTTCGCCAGCCAGTAGCGCTCGGCGAGCAGCTTCCCGTCCTGGAGGATGACGATGGCCCGGGTGTCGCGGGAGCCCGCGAAGTCGAGCGCGGCGTTGAGCTTCGCCACGTCCCAGCCCGCGCTGGCTGGACTCACCGTGGGCCAGCTCGCGTCATCCGTGGGGAAGACGAGGGGGGCGATCAGACCGTGCGGGACGTCCCGGGGGGACGCCACGGTGGCTTCAGGTTGAGAGGTGGGCGTCTCGGTGGCCCCTTCTTCTGGAGCAGGAGGAGCACAGGCGAGGACGACACAGACGAGAGAGAGAAACAGGGCGCGCAGGGGCATGGGAGTAGCAACACGCGTCAGCTCCGGAAGTTGCGGAAGGTGGCGGGGATGCGGCGAACGTGGGTTTATTTCGGCATGTCCTCGCCCTCCCCCGCCGAGTCCTACCTGCTGGACTTCCATCGTCGCCTCGCCGGGGTGACTTCGCGTGAGTTCGGAGGTGCTCCGGTGCTGCGCGACGGTGAGGTGTTCCCATCCACCTATGCGCTCCTGGAGGCGGCGGTGCCGAAGGAGGACGGGCCCCGGGTGGTGCTCGACCTGGCGTGTGGTGATGGGTATCTGCTGGAGCTGCTCGCGCGGAGGAACCAGCCCGGGCTCGCGCTGGTGGGGCTCGACATGAGTGAGCACGAGCTCGCGGTGGCGCGGGCGCGGCTGAACGGCGCGGCGACGCTGCATCTGGGGCGAGCGCAGTCACTGCCGCTCGCGGAGGCGAGCGTCGACGTGGTGCTGAGCCATCTGGCGCTGATGTTGATGGACGACGTGGAGACGGTGCTCTCGGAGATACAGCGGGTGCTGAAGCCAACGGGGCGGGTGTCCGTCGTCGTGGGTGGCGACCTGGTGCGAGGCGAGGCGTTCGAGGTGTATCTGGGGTTGCTCAAGCCCCTGCTGGCCGCGGAGGCGCGGGTCCCCGTTCCGCTGGGGGATGCGCGAGTGCGCTCCGTGGAAGGACTGACGGGGCTGTTCGGCGGCTTCACGCACGTGGACATCCGCCGGCTCGAGGTCCAGGGAGATGCGACGCCAGAGCACGCGTGGGAGTCGCTCAGCACGACCTATGACGCGGACCGGCTCTCCACGGCGGCGCGCGCCTCGCTCAAGCAGGCCTTTGTCCAGGCCGTGGAGCCCTTGCGTCGCACCGACGGCACCATCCCCATGCGGTGGGGCATGCGGCAGGTGACGGCCACGGGGCGGCGTCGCACGGAGTGAGCCGCGCGCAGATGCCGCGTTCACGACATGGCTTCACCGGACGGTGTGGGCCTGCGTCCCGCTCGCGCCGGCGCCCGTGGCCGTGAGCGTCAGCGCTCCTGCCTGTGTCGCTCGGAAGTAGAACGTCGCCTCCTGCTGCGGCCCTTCCAGCGCCAGTGCCCAGCCCGTTCCCGAAGTGGCCAGTGCCTGGGTGCAAGTCGCGTCGGAGTAGAGCACCGCTCCCGGCGCCGCCGTGCCCGCCACCTCCAGCACCAGTGACGGCGCCGTCAGCGCGGACAGGTTCCCCAGCGTGTCCTGACTCTGAACCACCAACTCCTCCGAGCACTGCCCCACTCCTGTCTCCCGGTCAGGTGTGAGGAAATCCAGGCGAGACGCCGTCCCTGCCACCACGTCCACGTCGAACGTCACATCGGGCTCGGTCTCGCGCGCGTACCCCGGCCCGCTGACGTGGTTCTGGCTGATGAGGTTGGCACCTCCCAGGTCGGAGATGCCCGCCTGATAGGGATAGCCGTTCGTCACCACCGGCCCATCATGCGTCACCGTGTTCCGCGTCACCCGGAGCCGCGTCGACACAGACAAGGGTCCACCGTCCTCCTCCGCCTGGGACAGGTTGATGCCGACGTCGTTGTCCACCAGCGTGTTCTCGAAGATGACGACGTCCTCACACAGCGCCATGTCGTAGTAGGCCCCGCCCGCGACGAGGATGCCCGAGCCCGTCGTCTCTCCTCCCGAGTACGCATTCCCCGTCACCCGGTTCCCCGTCGCCCGCCCCGTCGCACCATCGCTGAACTGGATTCCATTTCTCGCGATGAAGGGCACCGGTCCCCCGCCCTCCACCTGGTTGTCCTCCACGTTCAGCTCCACTCGCCCCGTGCCGGAGATGCCCGCCTTCTGGTAGCGCGCCACCCGGTTGCGCAGCACCTCCACCCTCGTCACCGTCTCGGCGTCACGCGCGTTCCGCACCTCGATGGCCACGCCCTCCTGGCAGCCGCCCTCGCCCTCCTTCTGGTTCACGTCGAGCACCTCGCTGTCGACGATGGAGCCACTCGCCCCTTCGAACAGGATGCCCCGCAGCCGCGCGGCGCCACCGTCACACGCCAGCTCCGACAGGCCCCGCGCCGCCACCGTCACGGCTCGCACGTGCGCCGTCGTCCCCAGGCTGCTCAGCACCGCACCTCGGAAGCGCCGTCCCCGTGGGTCCACCGCCGTGAGCACATGCCCCGCTCCGTCGAACGTGTATCCATCGGGAATCCACACCGACTGCTCCGTGGTGCAGTCCGCCGCCAGCGTCACCCTCGAGTCCTCCAGCGTCGCGGCGCACGGCGGGAACTCGCCGCACAGCAAGTCCCCCCACTCCACCGCGAACTCCCGCGTCGCGCTCAGGCCCGAAAGGTTCGTGACGGTCAGCGTGATGGTCGGAGGCGTGTCCACGGGAATGCAGGACAGCACCACCCAGTCCACCGAACCCGAGTCCCTCTCGCGCACCGCGTTCCCCAGCAGGCCCGTGTTCGTCGTCCACGCGAAGGTCAGCGGCTCCCCCTGGGGATCCGCTGCCATCGCCGTCAGTCGCACCGGCCTCCCCGCCGACACGTCCGTCTCCGACTGCGAGGCGTCGATGATGCTCGGCGGCAGCGGGTTCGTCACACACAAGTCCAACGAGCGCTCACGATGCGCCCCGAAGCCATCACTCGCTCGCAACGTCAGCCGACAGTTGTCACACGCGGCCTGAGGCGCGGCGCTCGGCGTGAAGCGAGTCGCTGCCGCCGCCGCGTTCTCAAAAGTCCCTTCACACGTCGCGGTCCAGGCGAAGGTCAGGGCATCTCCGTCGTCATCCACGCCCACCGCCTGGAGCGTCACCGGAAGCCCCACGCGCGCCTGGGACACGGGCTGGGCCCCCAGCTCCGTCAGGACAGGCGCGTGATTGAGCGAGGCCGTGTGCACCAGGTCCCCGCCGCCCGCCAGCTCCACGTCCACCGAGAAGCGCAGCGTGCTCACCGCGCCTCGCGCGCTCGTCACCGCGAGCGTGAGGTTCACCGCGCCACGCCGCAGCGGCGCCGTCCACTCCGCGTCGACAGCCGTCGCATCATCGAAGGTGCCGGAGGTCGCGCTCCACGCATACGTCAGCACCTCCGACGCATCGACGGCATGCGCCAGCGCACGGAGCTTCAGCACGGCTCCTGGAGACACCGATGCCCGCGAGCCCACCACCGCATCGATGACGGGCGCCGTGAGGGGCGCCTCCGAGTCCGTCGCGCGAGGCACCAGCACGACGAGCGCGTCGTGGTGTTTCAACAACTCCACGCCCGGGACGTCCACCTGTCCCAGCACAGCGCCCGTCGCATCGAGCACCCGCGCCCCCACCGAGGTTCCCGCACCCGATGGCAGGCTCCGCAGCAGTCCCTGCCACAGCGGTGCCTCGGAGCTGCTCAGGGCCGCGGTCACGACAGCACCCCGAGCCGGCGTCGCGGACACCTCCACGCGAGACACGCTGTCGAGCGGCAGTGAGCGCGGCAGCACGGTGACCACCCGCAGCGAGCCCGCGGGCTCCACCTGCACGCCCAGCGGCTCCTCCTGATGACACCCCGTGGCCAGCACCAGCGCGCTGGCAAGCAGGGCCAGTCGCATCGCGTTCGCTCGGTTCATGGTGACGTCCTCTCGGCGATGTCCGGTGTCTCACGATACCGGCAAGCGGCCATGCGCCCAAGCAACCGGCCGAGCCAACCCGGAGGCCCGCCTGCTCGCGCCGCCCCGCAAGGCAGCGCCGCGTCGAGCGGACGACATCGGGTGAGCAGCGCGGTTCGGAAGCGGGCAGTGCGTCAGGAGCGTCGGCGCGGCGTTGACGCACGGTGTTCTCCTGCCGCGTCGTGCGAGCCCCTGAATCACGTCGCCCACAGCCCTGGCCCATCCGCGTGGCCCACTGGGTCAACGTGCCACTGCTCGTCATCATGGCGGGCAGCGGGCTGCAGATTCTCGCGGCCTATCCCATGCTCGGCACGCAGGGGCGGCCCTATGGCTGGTATCCCGTCCAGGGCACGCCACCTCCCGAGTGGGCCCGAATCGGTGACTGGCTCGCGGGTGCACGAGGCTGGCACTTCGCCTTCGGCGGGTTCCTCGCGCTCAACGGCTTCGTGTACCTGCTCTATCTGGCCCTCAGCGGCGAGTGGCGGCGGCGACTCTTCTTTCCGCGTCGCGACACGCGCAACGCCGTGAGCACGCTCGCGTTCTATCTGCGTCTGCGCAAACAGCCTCCCGACCAGGGGCTGTACAACGGCCTGCAACGGCTGGCGTACACCGGCGCGCTGATACTGGGCATCCTCGCCGTGCTCTCGGGGCTCGCGCTCTACAAGCCCGTGCAGCTCGGTGCGCTGGCCACGCTGCTCGGCGGCTATGACTCCGCGCGCGCCATCCATCTGCTCGTGCTCGCTTCGTTCGTGCTCTTCACGGTGGGGCACGTGGTCATGGTGTTGCTGCATCCGCGCTCGTTCGGGGAGATGGTGACGGGCGGGAGGAAGCCGGATGCCTAGGCTCCTCGTTCCGTCGCGACGTCCTCTGCTCCTCACGCGTCGCTCCGTCCTGCTCGGGGCGGCGGCGCTCACGACGTCCGCCTGTGACAGCGCGCGTCCTCGCGAGGGTTTCCTCGGGGCCATGGAGCGCGTCAATCAGCGGCTCCAGGCAGCCCTCTTCGACGAGGACAGGCTCGCGCCGGAGCTGCCGCCCGAAGAGGCCACGCCGCCCGGTGACTTCCCCCAGTACTTCGTCTCCGAGTCCATGCCGCTCGTGCCTCAAGGTTGGGCGCTCAAGGTGGGTGGGCTCGTCGAGCGGCCTGGGATGCTGTCACTCGCGGACCTGCAGCGGCTGCCGCGCACGGAGTACCGCATCCGGCACCACTGCGTGGAGGGCTGGAGCGCGGTGGCGTCGTGGCATGGCGTGCGCGTGAGTGACGTCGCCAGGTACGTGGGCGCGGACCCGAGGGCTGGCTACGTGGAGCTGCGCTCGTTCGATTCGGGTTACTGGTCCTCGTGGGACAGGCCGAGCGCCTTCCACGCGCAAACGATTCTCGCCTACGGGATGAACGGGCAGCCGCTGCCACCGGCGCACGGCGCGCCGCTGCGCCTCTACTCGGCGGTGAAGCTCGGCTACAAGATGGTGAAGTACCTCACCGAGGTGAACTTCCTCCCCGAGCCCACCGGCGGCTACTGGGAGGAGCGCGGCTACGAGTGGTACGCGGGCGTGTAGCCCCACTCCTTCAAGCGATGTCGGCCCCTCCTGCTATCCAGGCCGTCGCTTGCGGAGGCCTTCCTCGGCCATTACCCTGAACTGAGTAGAAACTGAGTATCAATGACCTCAGTCCACAGCATTCCCGAGAGAACGGAGCCCGTCGTGCCCCAGACCGAACGTCTCCAGGCGTCCCTGCCCGCCTTCTCGATGAGGGAGCTCACCCGTTTGAGCAAGGAGCTGGGCGTCGACAAGAGCACGGTGGTGCAGGAGGCCCTCTCCCTCTTCTCGAAGGCCGCCCTGGAGGCCAGGCAGGGGTCCCGGCTCGTGTTCCTCCCCTCGACACCCCAAGGCACCGTGCGGGAGTTCAGCACACCCCTGCTCACGCACATGGAACAGACCGCGCAGAAGGACCCCTCGGAGATCGTCCTCCCGGACGCGGACTTCGACCGGGTGGTGACCCGACTCGGGAAGCCCTCGAAACCCACGGCCGCGCTTCGCGCACTCGCTCGCAAGCGCCGCCGCCCCTAGCCCACGCTCGGGTCCTCCTCTTCGTGGGCTTGTCTGGGATTCATGCCACCACCCGCCTCGTCCGACCTCGTCCTCCCCGCTCCCATCACTCAAGCGGTGACCCGGAGCGACACGGGCAGTGGCTTCACGTGTGAGCACGAGGCCCTGAATCGCTTCTTCCGTGAGTCCGCCCGGCAGAACCAGGAGCGAGACATCAGTCGGACCTGGGTCCTTCGGCGCACCGCGTCCGACGACCCCGCGCTTCCGCTGGTCCTGGGCTACTACACGCTCTCGCTGACCACCCTCAAACGGGAGACGCTTCCGCCCGACCTGGGCAAACGACTGCCGCACTACCCGCTCCCGGCGGTCCTCATCGCGCGCCTCGCACGGGACTCTCGCGTGAGAGGCCGGGGCCATGGCGAAGACCTCCTCGGAGACGCCCACCTTCGCGCGCTCACCATCAACGCCCAGAGTGGCGCCGTGGCGGTCATCGTGGACGCCAAGGACGCCCACGCTCGCGACTTCTACAAGAGGTTCGGCTACGAGCCGCTGCTCGCCGAGAGCGAGCCTCCGACCTCGCCCTGGCCCCTGCGGCTCTTCCTGCCCATGGCCGAAATCCGCGCCGCGTATTCCGAGGCGTCCTGACACACCCGCGCGAGGGGGCCGAGCACAGGCCCCTCCCTCACGCCTTGCTGCCGGCGAAGCCTCCACCAAACGGAGACGGCCCGCGCTGCCGCAGGGCCTCGCGCTCGGCCTTCAGCGCGGCCAGGGCCTCGTCGCGCGTGGCGTAGTGATTCACCGCCGCGCCGTTGATGGCCCCGCTGGTGAGCACGAACATCTGCGTCATGTCGTCCCCACCAAACCGGTACGAGCGATGCGTGAAACGCTCCAGCACCTCACGCCGCTCCTTGCCGAACACTCGCCCCGCCGTGAACTTCACCACCAACCCATCCAGGTTGATGAGCAGGTCCACCTTGCCAGACCCCGCGTAGCGCGACAGGTGCACCTCCACCTCCCGCCGCCAACGCAGGACGTCCTCCTCATTCACCAGGACGCAGTCGGTGAAGTAGGCCGTCACGACGTCGTTCTGCGCGTCGTACTCGAAGGACATGTTCCAGGCCATCGTGCTGCCTCCTCGAAGCCGGAATCAGGCGGGCGCGGAGCCCGCCAGAAAGGCGGACAACACCGCCGCGGTCTCCTGGGGGCTCTCCACCTGCGGATAGTGTCCAGGGCCCGGAATGTGAGCCATGCGCGCACGCTTGATGGGCTCCACCACCGCCTGCCGCAAGAAGGCCGGCGGCAGGAAGGCGTCGTCCGTCGACACCACCAACGTCGGCGCCGCGATTTTCGACAGCCGGTCCGCGAAGCCACCCTGCGTCCACGCGTCGAACGCCTGCTCAATCGACGCCGCGCTCACCGACCCCGAGTCCTTCAACAGCGACTCCAGCGACTCCGGCGACAGCTTCTTGCAGGCCAGGCCCAGAATCATCTTCTGCTTCTCGCGGTCTCCCGCCGACGTCCGGAACAACCCCGCGGCATCCGGCGGCAACGGCAGCCCCGACGCGGGCACCGAGTTGAGCAAGAGCAACGCCTCCACCCGCTCCGGCACGTGCGACGCAATCCACTGCGCCAACTGCCCACCCATGCTGTGCCCCACCACCGAGAAGCGCTGGGCACCCACCGCGTCCACCACCGCCAGCACGTCCTTCGCCAGCCCCTCCAACGAATGCCCACCCGCCGGCTTCCCCGACTGACCCGTGCCGCGCGCGTCCGGAACCACCAGCCGCAGCCCCGTCAGGTCCAGCCGCTCCACCATCGAGTCCCACACCGCACCCGACACCATCCACCCATGCACCAACACCACCGTGCGCGGTCCTTCGCCGATGACGCGATAGTGAAGCGAGGTCCCGTCAGATGCGGAAATCGTGCTCATGTCGTCTCCTCAGACGAAAAGGATAAAGCAGTATTGAGGAAATGTGCAGAAGCGAAAGCAAGCCATGACACTCAGGAGAGTTCCAGGGGGCGCATGTAGGCGTTCGCGGTGGGTATGAGTCGGGTTGGCGGGGAGCGGAGGTGGTGGGTTGTCTCACGGGCCGCGTTCCGCTCTGGCAGAGTCCGCCGCCTCATGGCGGACGAACGGGATGGGACGGGCGGCGCGCGGCACGAGGCTCGGCGCACGGTGCACTGCGAGGACGCGCTGACGTGGCTTGCGGCCCAGCCGGTGCTCGCGGGGTGCTCGACGGTGGCGTCGCTGCCGGACGCGTCCGAGTTCCCCTCGCTGTCCCTGCCCGAGTGGAAGGCGTGGTTCATCCGCGCGGCGGCGCTGGTGATGACGCGCGTGCCCGATGACGGCGTCGCCATCTTCTACCAGACGGACGTGAAGGACGAAGGCCTCTGGGTCGACAAGGGCTACCTCGTCTCACGCGCCGCCGAGGAGACAGGCCTGGGCCTGCTCTGGCACAAGGTCGTCTGTCGCCGCGCCCCCGGGACGGTGACGTACGGCCGGCCCGCGTACTCCCACTTCCTGTGCTTCTCGCGCGGCGTGCGCCCGGACCTGGCGAAGTCCACCGCGGATGTCCTCGCGGACGCGGGCGAAGTCACCTGGACGCGCGGCATGGGTGTCGACGCGTGTCAGCTCGCCTGCCGCTTCATCCTGGAGAACACGTCCACGCGCACCGTGGTGGACCCGTTCTGTGGCCACGGCACCGCGCTGGCCGTGGCCAACGCCATGGGCCTGGACGCGGTGGGCGTGGAGCTCAGTCGCAAGCGCGCGCGCAAGGCCCGCAACCTGCGCGCGGAGTGGCGCGAGGGGAAGCTCGTGCTGGTGGCGAGCGACTACCTCGCGCAGCCCTTGTCGTAGTCCACGGTCCGCGTCGCCCCTACTTCACCGAGGACGATGCCCGCACCGCGGAGGCGCCCACGTCGGAAGCCGCGAGGGCCGAGGGTGACGGCAGCGCCGCCAGCTCCCTCTCCACGGCGGGCTCCAGCTCCGCGAGGAACGCTCCGAAGAGGCGCTCCTCCAGGGCCAGCGCTTCCTCCAACGAAGCGCCCACGGCGGTGAGGCGCGCCACGCACGCGTCCTCGATGGTGCGGCGGTGGCTCTGCTCCTCGGTGACGACGCGCCCCAGCTCCTCACGGACGCTCGTGTTGCGCGAGGCCGCCTTGTAGAGCGGGTAGAGCACCATGGCGCGGCGCTCGATGGCCGTCGTGGTGAGCAGGTAGTGCAGGTACACGTCGGGCTGGCCGGTGTGCGCGGTGGCCCAGGTGGCCAGCTCGTGGTCCAGCCCCTGGAAGTAGCGGCCCGCCGCCTCCGGACAGAGGAAGGTGGTGATTTCACCCCCGGCCACCTCGGCAGACAGGCGCTTGAAGGCGAACGCGTGGCGCGTCTCGTCGGACAGATGTCCGAGCACTTCCAGCGAAGGATGACGGTCCGCCACCGTGCGCGAAATCTTCCGCGCCCCGATGAACTCCATGAGGGACAGGGTGTGCAGCCAGCGAGCCTCGAGCTCGGGAGCCTGGGCCAACTGACGAAGCACCGCCTGGATTCGGTCACGCATACCGCGCCTCTAGCGCGAGGACGGCCCGGGAGCGAGCACCAAGACGCTGCCCCGGCACCGACACACTGCGCCCCTCATGCAGGCGCGGGCGCGGGCGCCTCCGAACCCCAGAGCTCCTCCGCCACCGAGCGCGTCGTCGCGTGACTCACCGGCGACACCCCTTCCAGGAAGCGGAACAGCTCCATCGCCACCGCGTGCGGCGCGTCCCACATGACGAAGTGCCCCGCATTCGGGACCTTCATCCACCGCGCACCGGGGATGTCCCACGCCAGTCGCTCGCCGTACTTCGCGGGCAGGATGCCGTCCTTCTCCCCCCACAACACCAGCACCGGCACGACCAGGTGCCCCAGCTTCGACGCCAGCTCCAGCGTCTGGTTGGTGTTCAGCGCCACCGCGTCGCGTGACAGCGACACCATCCCCACCTCCGTCGCGTACGGCGCCAGCAACCCCTCCAGCATTTCCGCGGTCTGCGGCGTCGCGAAGCCCTTGCGCTTGAGTGCCTGCGTCAAGAAGCGCGTCAGGCGCTCCGGCGTCAGCCTGCGCGCCATCGCGGGCGTGCCCAGCTGCGCCATCAACCCCTTGGGCCACGCGTCGTAACAGACGCTGTCCATCAGACACAGCCGCCCCACCCGCTGGGGAAAGCGCACCGCGAGCTGCTGCGCCACGCCGCCGCCCACGTCGTGCCCCACCACCGTCGCGTCCACCACGCCCAGGCGGTCCATCCACGCCTCCAGCGCCTCCGCCTGCCGCGATATCGAACGGTCGAACCTGTCGCGCCGGTCGGAGAACCCGTAGCCCAGCAGGTCCGGCGCCAGCACGCGGTACGACTCGGCCAGCCCCGGCGCAATCCCGCTCCACAGGTAGCCCCAGTTCGGAATGCCGTGCAGCAGCACCACCGGCGGCCCCGAGCCCCAGTCCACGTAGCTCACGAACCGACTGCCCAGCTCCATCACCTCTTGTCGCCCCTGCCACTCGCGCCAGTTCATCGCAGCTCCTCCGCCGCCACCCAGTCCGGCACCAGCCGGGACGCTCCCGGCATCGGCTGACGCAGCATGTCCGGCACGTCCTGCACCAGCCGCGACAGGTTCAACAGCAAGGCCGGCGAGCGCCGCTCCAGCGCCTGCGTCACCTTCAGCACCGCCTCCGCGTTCTCCCCCAACGCCGACACCCGCTCGCGACTCAACGCCACCGGGTACGGCAGCGCCCGCGCCCGCCGTCGCGCGGACTCCAACAGTTGCTCCGATGCGCGCTGGAAGGCCTCGTCCTTCATGCGCGGCTTCAGCCGTCGCCACGCGGTCTCCAGATACGAGGGCCAGCAGCCCAGCGCGCGGTACTCACCCGGCACTCCCGGCGGCCCCACCGTCTTCACGATGTCCGCGAACAACGTCCGCAGCACAGCGTCGCCCGGCTTCTCCGCCACCCAGTCCATCGCCGCCATGCGCGAGGGGACGCCACGCTCCAGCCGCTCCGACGTCCCCAGGGCGCCCTGCTGTCCCACCGGCTGGCCCTCCAGCGCCATCCGCACCGCGGACACCATCAACATCACCCGAGGCTGCATCGTCTCGAACAGCTCCAGGGCTCCGCGCGCGTGGAAGCGCTGGCTGGGCCCCAGCTTCGTGGCGCCCCACGCGCCCAGCGCCTCCCACTGCACCGTCGAGTCCAGGACCTCCTGCCACAGGCCCAGCGCGGACTCCTCGAAGGCGCGCGTCTCCACGTTCGGCCCCAGCGCTTCCCACATCGCCACGAAGAAGCGCGGGTATGCGGCCCACGTGCGCAAGGACACGTCCACGCCCGTCACGCGCATCGTCCGCCGCAGCTCGTGGTAGACGCGCTCGACACCGCCCTCCGCCCCATGCTCGCTCACCTGTCTCACCCTGGCCATGCCGGCACCCCCGGCAACGGTGGGAACGGCGGGGCGCGGTGGACACCTCCCTCAGCGCACCCGGCCGCCTGGAAGGCCCCGCTCCCAGGGCAGTCGCCTCGCGGACATCACGTCGGCTCTCCACCACCTCGCCACCCTCCGGGGCGGTGTCGCCGGACACTAAAGAACACTCGCGGCTCCAGCGGTTTGACTCCGTCCTTGACGGCTCGCTTTGCTTCCGTTCGCGCGACGAAGGAGTCGTGCCTGCCTGGTTCGCGGGGGGCAACCAGCATGTGGCTTCGACACGTGTCGCATCGAAAGCCATTTCGAAGCAGCCCCCCAGGTGCGCGGCGAGAGGCGGACGCCCCGCGTGAGGCGTCTGGCCCCGCGCGCCACCACCACCACCGCAGCGAGGGACGCCAGCGGGCGCCCGGGGGAGAGACGACATGAGCAGCGACAACGACACCTGGGGACCCCGGCTGGTCAGCGTCCCCCTGGTCGGCGCGGTGAGCGATTACCTGCAGCGCATCCAGGACCTGGGCGCCGTGGAAGGCCCCGGTGGCGCGGTGGGACTCAACCCCGCGCTGGAGCCGGTGATGGAGGCGCTGCACCACCTGCTGGCCGGTGGAGAGGTGGAGGTCCGCGTCACGCGGCGCGGACACTCCCGGCTCGTCCAGGAGCTGCGTCAGCGCGTCGAGGACGCCACGCGCGAGGTGAACGAGCTCCAACGAGTGGCGGGCTGCACCCTGTCCACCACCGTATGAAGACACGCTTCGCCGGCGGCGCCGCCGTCACGGCCTCGTTCCGGCGCTGGACGCGTGCCCAGGACACCGCGGAGGTGCTCGCCGCCGCCGGCGTGGGGGCCTGGTGGGCGCTCACCACCGTCGTGCTGGCGGTGCTCGCCGCCGTCGCGTGGGCGCCGGGCGCGAGCACCCTCTTCGGCATCTCCTTCGTCGACGGGCTGCTGTGCGCGGCGCCCATGCTCGTCAGCGGCCTGCTCTTCTCCGCGGTCCACCGGAAGCGGCGCCATATCGAGACGTGGGGCTGGCTGTGGCTGCTGCTCGGCGTGCCGTCGCTGCACTTCTTCCTCGCCGCGCTGATGGCGATGTCGGAGCTGCAGGGCGCCACCGTCATCACCTCCCTCTTCCTCTTCACCACCGCGTTCCACGGCCGGCTGCACCGCGTGACGCCCCGGCAGCCCTTCCTCGCCCTGGGCACGGCGCTGGCGCTGGTGGCCGCGCTGCCCTTGCTCGAGAGCCCGGAGCACCTGGTGTTGTTCGGCGTCATCGGCCCCGCCGCCCTCACCGCGGAGCTGTACCTGGGCACCTTCGCCGTGCAGCACGACCAGGCCCGCGCGGAGGCCGAGCGCCTGCGCGCCGCCGTGCAGGCGCAATTGCTGGAACAGCAGGAGCAGGACGTGGGCCGGCTGTCGCGCGCGCTGGGGGAAATCCTCGGCTACCACCACGAGTTGGACAGCGCGCTCATGTCGGCGGGCACCGCGGCGGACATGCTGGCGGTGATGGGGGTGCAGCGCAACGCGCTGGCCCGAGGCGACTTCGAGGACCTGGTCAAGACGCTCAACGACAGCCTCACCCAGATTCGGAACATGGTCGGGGAGATTCGCGCGAAGGGCCGGTGTTATGTCGGCTCGGAGCCGGAGCCGGTGGAGCTGACGCCGCTGTTGGAGGGCGTGCGCACCAGCATGGGCCTGCGCTTCCCGGACGTGGACTTCGAGGTGGCGGTGGAGCCGGGGCAGCCGCTGCGCGCGCTGATGAGAGGCGGGGCCACCACGCTGCGACGGGTGGTGGAGAACCTGGTGCTCAACGCCTGCGAGGGAGACGGCAAGCAGGGCGCCTCGCGCGTGCGCATCCAGGCCCGGGTGGAGCCGCTCAGCGGCCGGCTGGAAGTGGTCATCGCGGATGACGGGCCGGGCTTCCCGGCCGCGCTCCTCGACGTCCCCGCGGAGGAGCTCTACACGTCCAAGCCCGAGGGCACCGGCCTGGGCCTGTACACCAGTGAGTGCCTGCTGCGCGCCAGCGGCGGAATGCTGTACCGACGCAACGCCCCGGACGGCGGAGCCCTGCTGCGCCTGTTTCTGCCCAGGGAGTACCGATGAGCGGTGGAGCCCTTTACCAAGAGGCCCTGCGGGTGCTGCGGCGACTGGAGCTGCCCGAGGAGTCGGAGCACGACGTGCTCGCCGCGTTGGAGGCCGCCCAGCCGGGCCCCCTGCCCCTCTTCTACGAAGCCGGCGCGGAGGCCGGACTGGAGCGCCCCGTGCTCACGGCGCGCGGCGTGGGCCTCTTCTTCATCTTCTGCGCGGGCAACCTCGCCGACGACCTCATCGACGGCGACTGCACCTACTACGACACGCCCCTGCGCATGGGCCCGTGCGCGCAGTTCCTCCTGCAGAACCTCGCCTGGGCCACGCTGGCGGAGCCTCGCGCCCGCGTGCTCCCGAACGCCATGGAGGAGAGCGCACGGCTGTTGGCGCAAGCCGCGGGACCGCAGGCCCTGGAGGTGCGCGCCCAGGCGTGGAGCGAGCCCTTGTTCCGCCGGGTGGCGGAGGGCATCGCCGGGCGACAGTGGGCCGCGTACCTGCGCGTGCTCTGGGCGGGGACGTGGCTGGAGGAGCGCGCGGTGTCGGTGGGCCTGAGCCTGGGCGTGGCCGCCCACGTGGCGGAGGACATCCGCTCCAAGGACCCGCGCTTCACCTCCATGCCCCCGAGCGACCGGCTCACCGTGGTGACGTGGGGCAGGCAGGCCGCGGAGGCGCTGCGCGGACAAGACTTGCGCTGCCTGGACGCGGCGCTGCGCCGCATCGAACCGATACTTCCGGAGGTGGAGCCATGAGGGCGGAACCCCCACGGTGTGAAGCCCGCCATGACGCGGTGGCCGCCTACTACGAGGAGAAGACGGAGCGCATCCTCCGTCGCTACGGGCCCGGTCCCCGCATCCACTTCCACGTGGGGCTGGTGGACGACGTGCCTCCACCGGGCGAGCCGGAGCCGCTCGTGCGCGAGCGCGTCCACGCCTCCCAGGAGGCCCTGCTCGCGGAGCTGGCGCGCGCGGTGGGCACGTTTCCCCGAGGCGCCGACGTGCTGGACGTGGGCTGCGGCCTGGGCGGCGGCTCGCTGTACTGGGCCGCCGAGCATCAGGCCTGGGTGACGGCGGTGACGAACGTGCCCTCGCACGTGGAGCTGGTGCGCACGTTCGCCGAAATCGAGGGCGTGGGCGCGCGCGTGAAGCCCCTGCACTGTGACGCGCTGGCGGTCCCGGGCCGCGCCTGCTTCGACGCCGTGGTGGCGGTGGAGAGCAGCAGCTACCTGCCGCGCGCGGAGTGGTTCCGCCGCGTGCGTGCGCTCTTGAGGCCCGGAGGCGTGGTGGCCATCGCGGACTGCTTCCTGGGCCGCCCCGAGCTGGCCGCGCCCTTCGACCGGTACTGGCGCACGCGCATCGGCTCCCTGGACGAATACCTGTCCGCCGCGCACGCCGCCGGACTGGAGCTGGAGGTCCGCGACGATGTGTCCGCGCGCGTGGTGGGCTTCTGGTCTCTCACGCTGGAGCTGCTCGCTCACGAGCGCTTCACGTCCCCCGGTCAGCCTCCGGCGCGCGTCCTCGCCCGAGGGGAGTCCCGCCGCGAGCACCTGCGACTCCAGCAGGCGTTGATGGATGGCGGACTGGAGTACGCGCTGCTCGTGCTGCGCCGCGAGGACTGAGCACCGCGCCTGTCCTCCGGCCCGGGGCTGACGAGCAAGCAAGCACCCCGGGACACCATGCCCCGCGCGCGGTGCGGCCCCAGCCTTGGGCGAGCCTTAAAAAAGGGAGGAGCGCGCGATGAGGACTTTCACGCGATGGCTGACGGTGGCGGCGGTGGCGGCGGCCCTGACGATGACGGGGTGCCGTGAGCGGAGCCGTGAGGACAACTCCGGGGCCATGGGTGGCTCTGGCGACAACAAGGGCGCCCTGGACCACCAGGGCACGGGCGGGTCCGGCAAGCCGACGAAGGGCACGGACGCGGGCACCGTGCGGTAGCGCCAACCGCGCCAGGTGGGCTCCGGCTGTTATCGTGACGACTCGACGTCGTCGGACAGCCGGAGCACATCATGCGCGGGTGGAAGTGGGGGAGCGTCATCGCGGGGGTGCTCGCGCTCCTGGCGTGGTGGATGCTCGGAAGCACCGAGCCCATGGCGCCCGCGCGCGAAGTCGCTCCAGCGCCCCGGCGCGCCTCGGGGGGCTCGCTTCCGCGCACGTCCGCGCCCACGCGGGCGGAGCAGGCGGGAGCGGGACTGTCCATTCGCGGCACCGTGGTGGACTCGCTGGGTCGACCCGTGGCGGGCGCACGCGTCTCCGCGTCGTGGCCGGAGGCGGGCGAGACGCTGTCGGAGCTCCCCTGTCCGGAGGAGGTGCTTCCCTACTGGGAGGCGCTGGTCGATGCGTCCCAGGGTCGGCGCAAGCTCCCGTGGTGTCTGCCGCAGGTGGAGGACACCCTCACCGCGCTGCTGCTCGCGCGGCAGGGTGAAGCTCCCATCCACGCGGAGACCGTGTCGGGCGACGACGGCGCCTTCGTATTGGAGGGACTGCCCGAGGGCCCTCAAGCCCTCCTCGCGCTCTCCGAGCGGGGCACCGCGCTGCGCCCCGCCGTTCCTTCTGGCAGCCAGGACGTGGAGCTGCTGCTGGAGCCGCCGTGGTTCGTGACAGGACAGGTCCACGGGGACGGCGAGCCATTGGCGGGCGTCGCGGTGACGGCGGTCAGCATGCACCACACCCGCTTCTTCGACACGAGCACGGATGACCAGGGCCGCTTCAGGCTGGGGCCCCTTCCCCGCCAGAGTTATCAGGTGCTCGCGACGAAGGAGGGCTGGCTGCCGACGCTGGACCCAGACCGGTACAGCGACCGGTTCCGGGAGGTGACGCTGTATCGGCCCCGCGCGCTCCACGGCCGGGTGCTGTCCGACGGAGCGCCCGTGCCGGGAGTGGAGGTCCGAGCGGCACGCGCCGACCTGGACGACGGGGCGCCGGTTCCCCGGACGAAGACGGACGCGGAGGGACGCTTCACGCTGGAGCTGACCACGGGCAAGTACGCGCTCACAGTCGAGCAAGGGGGCCGGTACGCCTTCGCGCGAGTGGAGCTGGGCTCAACGCCTCCTCCCGAGGTGGTGTTGAAGCTGGGCGAAGCGCTCCAGGTCGAGGGCACGGTGTTCGACGATGCGCACGGCGCGGTGGAGGGCGCGCGTGTGAAGGCGCACTTCAGACAGGGCGGACGGGAGTCCCTGGAGGCGGTCACCCAGGCGAACGGCCACTACCGCCTGGGCCCCGTGGAGCCCGGCCCGTGGGAGTTCACCGTCGAGGCGAAAGGCCATGTGGACCTGACGGTGGGCCAGGAGCACGAGCTGGCTAGCGGCATGGGCCCTCGGGACTTCACGCTGAAGCGCACGCAGACCATCACCGGTCGCGTCGTGGACGGCGCGGGCCAGCCGATATCGGGCGTGCCCCTGGCGATGGAGCTGATGGGGACCGAAGGCCCCGAGGACTACGAGCCGCAAGAGATGACCTTCTCCGACCGGGACGGACGCTTCGTGATGGATGCCACGCGTGCCGGCGGCTCCTACGAAATCACGGCGCGCAGTGACGACTACGTCCATGAGAGCGTGGTGGCGACAGCCCCTGGCCCCGAGGTGACGCTCACCTTGAGCACGGGCGCGACGGTGGAGGGAACGCTGACGGATGCGCGCGGCCTGCCGGTGGCGCGGTTCATGGTGAACGTGCTCCCACTGGACCACGACGACGAGCAGGAACGCCTGCTGGAGACCGAGGGCACGGACGACCAGGGACACTTCCGCCGCAAGGGCATCTACCCGGGGCGCTATCGCGTGGAGGCCAAGCAATGGGCGTCCAGCGTGGACCGGAGGGTCTGGGCCGACGTGGAGCTGCTGCCGGACACGGTGACGAAGGTGGAGCTGCGGCTCCAGGAGGAGCACTCGCTGGAGGGCATCGCCGTCGACACCGCCGGCCAGCCCGTCCAGGGCCTCTCCGTGCGAGCCCAGTCCCTGGCCAGGGTCGATGGTCCCAAGTTCATCGAAATCCACGGGGACCGGCATGAGAGACCGCGCGGTGTCCTCACGGACGCGGAGGGGCGCTTCGTCCTTCGCGGCCTGGGCCCCCTCGACCATGCGCTGTTCGCCATCAAGCCAGGTCATGAGCTGCTGCCGGAGCGTTGCTCGGGAATCGTCCGCGACGGCGAGGGCGTCCACTTCACCGCGGACACGAAGCAGGTGCGGCTGGTGTTCCGGCGCCACCCCCACATCCGGGGACGGCTCCTCGGACCAGACGGCGCGCCCCAGCACTCCTTCACCGTGGGACACACGCGGGTCCAGAGCGAGGACGGCACCTTCGCCGTCCCCCTCCACGAAGAGCCCATCACCCGTCAGTACCTCTTCAGCGTGTACGAGATGCCCACGGCGACGCGCGCGGTGAAGGGCGGCGTGGACGTGGCGGATGTCGACCTGGGGGACATCCGGCTGGAGGAGGGGCGCTACATCCAGGGGTTGGTGCTGGACGCGGAGACAGGCGCGCCGGTGAAGGGCGCCACGGTCGAACTCGACGCCGAGCCTGACGAGGACGGTGAGCGGGGCCAGCTCGCGGGCGCGCGCACGAACAGCGACGGCGAGTTCTATCTGGACAAGGTGGCCTCCGGTCCCCACACCCTCCGGATGAGCCACCCAGGCAACTACCGCGAGCTGCGCGTTCCAGTGGCCGCCACGCAGGAGAAGGTGACGGCGCGGATGGAGTCTGGCGCTCGCGTGAAGGTGACGGCGAGGGACCGCCAGGGCCGTCCGTTGGACGCGTTCATCAGCTACCAGGGAGCGGGCGACGAAGGCCTGGTCGAGATGGGCAAGGGCGTGAGCACGCTGCGCGGCCTGGAGCCCGGCCGCTATGCGCTCAAGTTGATTGCGCGGCACCGCAACGAGTCACTGCCGGACTTCCAGCCGTTGAGCGTGGACCTGCCCGAGCGCGGAGCGCTGACGGTGGCCTTCCTGCCCGCGACGGGAGGGGCCACGGTGAAGCTGCGCCTGCCCTCGCAAGTGGGCGTGGGCCTGGGGCTGGTACCCGGCGTGGTGCCGCCTCCCAGCACCTCATCGGCGCTGCGCCACCTGATATTCCAGGGCCTGCCCTGGCAGTACAGGGAGGACAACCCGGAGGTCGTCTTCACCCATGTCCCCGAGGGCAGGGTCACCGTCTTCTTCCACACGTCCGACGTGCCCGGTCAGTTCCACACCGAGGAGCTGGACATCCCGGCGGGAGGGACGGTGTCACTCACCCTACAGCCGTCCTGGCGGAGGCTCGACGTCGCGGAGAAGTGAGCGCCTCTCGCCTGCCTGACAGCGCGCGGGAGCCACGGGTGGAAAGCAGGCTCCTCGCCGTGCTTCGGGTACGGTGCGGGGCCCGACATGCACTTCAAGTTCGTCCACGCCGCCGACCTGCACTTGGACACTCCCTTCCGTGGCGTGGCCGCACAAGGACCCCTGCTGGGACGCTTCCAGGAGTCCACCTTTCGCGCGCTGTCGCGCATCGTCGACCTGTGCCTGCGCGAGCGCGTCGCCTTCCTGCTCCTGGCCGGGGACTTGTTCGAGGTGAAGGACCGCTCGGTGCGCGCTCGACTGGCGCTGCGGCGCGAGCTGGGCCGGCTGCACGACGCGGGCATCGAGTCCTTCATCGTCCACGGCAATCATGATCCGCTCAGCGGCGACACCGGGACGCTGGGGCTGCCTTCGTCGGTGAAGGTGTTCGGCCCGGACTGGGAAGAGGCGGAGGTGCGGCGCGAGGGACGTCGGCTGTGCCGCGTGCAGGGCATCTCCTATCCGGACGTGGAGGTGCGCGACGACTTGTCCGCGCGCTTCCGTCGCACCGGGGACGGCTTCAGCGTGGGCCTGCTGCACGCGAACCTGGGCGGCGCGGAGGGACACGCCAACTACGCGCCCTGCACCCCCGCGGGCCTGGGCGCGCGCGGGCTGGACTACTGGGCGCTGGGACACGTGCACACGCGCAGCGAGCTGATGCTGCCCGGTGGCGGCATGGCGGTGTACCCGGGCAATCCGCAGGGACGGCACGCGCTGGAGACAGGGGAGCGCGGCTGCGTGCTGGTCGAGGTGGAGGACGGGGGCATGCGGCGGCGCTTCGTGCCGGTGGACACGGTGCGCTGGCATCGGCTGGAGGTGCCGCTGACGGGCGTGGCCACGCTGGACGCGCTGCTGGGCACGGTGGGTGAGGTGGTGGACGCCGCGTGCGCGCGGGAGCTGGACGGCCACGCGGTGCGCCTGGTGCTCACGGGGCGCGGGCCGCTGCATCGCGAGCTCACGCGGCCCGGAGCGCTGGCGCAGTTGGAAGAGGACTTGCGCGCGCGACTGGCGCGGGGGCATCCGCCGGTGCTGTTGGAGTCACTGCGGGATGGAAGTCGTCCGGAACTGGACTGGGAAGCGCTCCAGACGGAAGGCGGCTTCGCGCGCACCTTGCTGGAAGAGGCGCGCTTGCTGGAAGAAGACCCGGTCGCGCTGGCGCGACTGTGGGAGCAGGAAGCGCTGGGCAGCCTGGGCCAGCGGCTGAAGCGACTGGGGGTGGATGTGCTGGAGATGCCACGGACGGAGTGGATCTCCCGCGCGAGCCTGCTGGGCGTGGAGGCGCTTCACGAAGAGGAGGAGGGGGCATGAAGCCAGGGTTGCGCATCGATACGCTGCGGGTGCGGCGCTTTGGGCACTTCTCGGACCTGACGCTGGAGCTGGGGCCCGGGCTGCATCTGCTCCATGGCCCCAACGAGGCGGGCAAGAGCACGCTGCTCGCCTTCCTGCGCGCCGTGCTGTTCGGGTTCGAGCGCCGGGGGAACCCGGAGCGGTATGCCGCCCTGGACGAGGACACGACCATCGGCGGTGAGCTTCGACTCTTCACGGCATCGGGGCCGCTGCTCGTGCGCCGCATGGCCGCGCCTCGGGGCAAGAAGTCGGAGACGCTGACCGTGCTCGGGTCCGAGGGCGAGCCCGTGTCCGAGGAGCGCCTGCACGCCGCGCGCGGCCACGTCACACGCGAGCTGTTCTTCGATGTCTTCGCCTTCCGGCTGGAGGAGCTGACGGGGTTCGAGCAGTTCGCGAAGGAGCGCGGAGTGTCCGAGGCCCTCGTCGCCGCGAGCATGCAGGGCGCGCGACGATTGCCCGTCGCCATGTCCGAGCTGAGCAAGAGCGCCGAGCAGCTCTACAAGCCCACCGGCTCGAAGTCCGAGTTGAACGTGAAGCTGCGCGAGCTGGAGGAGGTGCAGGAGCAGCTCCGCGACGTGGGCAACCGGCCCGCGCTCTACTTCGCGAAGCGGGAGCGGCTGGAGTCACTCGGCGTCGAGCTGGGCGGCCTGGAGTCGCGCGTGCACGAGGACAGCCGCGAGCTGGAGCGACTGGCGCGGCTGGAGTCGGCGCTGGGAGATGTCGCCGCGCTGGCGACCGCCCGGACGGAGCTGGAGTCCCTCCCCGCGCTGGAGACGTTCCCCCAGGGCGGCGAGGCGCGGCTGGAGGCAGCGCTGAATCAGAGCAGGACGCATCGCGGGAACGTGGCCCGGCTCGCGGAGCAGTTGAGCTTCACGGAGGCGGAGCTGGCGCGGCTGTCCGCTCCTTCGCCGGTGCGAGGGCAGGAGGACGCGCTGCGGGCCGCGGTGGCGGCGTACTCGGAGCGCTCGGAGCTGGTGCGGGCGTTGCCGGCGCGGCGCGCGGCGCTGGGGATGAAGCGGCGACAGGTGGAGTCGGCGCTGGAGGAGCTGGGGCTTGGTGTGGATGGGCCAGGGCTGGTGGCGCTGGATTTGAGCGCGGGGGCTCGCGCGGGGTTGGAGGCCCTGTCGTCCCGGCTGGACGTGGAGGAGACGGGGCGGCGCGAGGTGGGTGGGGCGCTGGCTCGGGCTCGCTCGGAGCGGGAGCGGCTGGAGGGTGTGCTGGCGCGCGCGGAGTCGGAGCTCGCGGAGCTTCCAGACGTCCGTCCGGCGCAGGTGCGACAGCAGCAGACGGGGCTGGCGCGGATGCGCGACGCGCGCTTGGACCTGGAGCGGCTGGGTGAGCAGAAGATGGCGGCCCGGCGGCGGATTGAAGAACTGCGGGGGCTGGTGACGGAGCCTCCGACTGCGTCGAGCCCGGTGATTCCAGTGTGGTGGGTGCCGGTGGCGGCGGCCGTGGCGGTGACGCTCGCGGTGGCGGCGTGGCTGCTCGGGGGCACGGTGGTGGGAG